>JAZUFS010000448.1:0-6219 GCA_045640805.1 Treponemataceae bacterium | reverse complement strand
CTCAGGCCCGCGAGGGATATCAGAACCGTAATGGCGAAGGAAGAGGCGGTGAAGGCCGCTTCGGCGACAAGCAGGGTGGTTTCCGCGGACAGGGCGGTGACAGACAGTTCGGTAACCGCGGTGGATTTGGCGGAAAACCTGGTAATGGCCAGGGACGCCCGGGATTCAACGGTCCTCGTCAGGGTGGTGGCTTTGGTGGCAGGCCTGCAGGTGCAGGACAGGGCAGACCGGGATTCGGTTCAAAACCAGGTTTCGGCGGTTCTCCTGAGCCAATGGCAGAAGCCAAGAAGATTCCGGCAAAGAAGACATTTACCAAGAAGAAGACTGTATATTCACGCAAGGACAAGGAAGAAGATCTTGAGGACAAGCTGTTCTTCCAGAAGAAGAAGGCTCAGGCAAAACTTGATGCTGTTCCAGATAAGATTGAAATCATGGAGACAGTCTCAATCCAGGACCTTGCAAAGAAGATGAACCTGAAGGCAGCAGACCTGATTGGAAAGCTGTTCTCAATGGGTATGATGGTTTCAATCAACCAGTCAATAGATGCTGATACGGCAATTCTTCTTGCATCTGAATACAACTGCGATGTTCATATCGTCAGCCTGTATGAAGAGACTGTCATTGCAAGTGAAGAAGATACGGATGATGCAATTGCACCTCGTCCACCAGTCGTAACCGTCATGGGTCATGTCGACCATGGTAAGACTAAGACACTTGATGCAATCCGCAGTGCAAACGTCGCAGCAACTGAATTTGGCGGTATTACCCAGCAGATTGGTGCTTACATGGTAGATACGCCTAAAGGACGCATCACCTTCCTTGATACACCAGGCCATGAAGCATTCACCATGATGCGTGCCCGCGGTGCTGCCGTAACTGATATCGTCGTTCTTGTCGTAGCAGCTGACGATGGTGTCATGCCGCAGACAGTCGAGGCTATCAACCACGCCAAGGACGCTAAGGTTCCTATCGTAGTTGCTGTAAACAAGATTGATAAGCCAGAGGCAAATCCTGAAAAGGTAATGACTCAGCTTTCTGAGCTCGGCCTTACTCCTGAAGAGTGGGGTGGTGATACTCAGTACGTAAAGATAAGCGCCCTCAAGAAGCAGGGTATTGATGATCTGCTTGAGGCAATCCTGCTGCAGGCTGAAATCCTTGAGCTCAAGGCAAACAACCAGTGCCGTGCTGAAGGAAAGATCATTGAGTCACGTATTGACCATGGACGTGGTGTCGTGTCAACAATCCTTGTTCAGCGTGGTTGCCTGAAGACTGGAGACGCTTACGTCGCCGGTATTTACTCAGGACGTGTCCGTGCCATCTTCAATGACCGCGGACAGAAGATCAACGAAGCAACACCAAGTATGCCGGTTGAAATCCTTGGTCTTGAAGCAATGCCAAATGCAGGCGATCCGTTCCAGGTAACAGAAAGCGAGAAAGAGGCACGCGCCATTTCTGCCAAGCGCCAGGAACTCAAGCGTTACGAAGCTGCAAAGGCAGTCAAGAAAGTCAACCTCGACAACCTGTACGATACAATCGAGCAGGGCGAAGTCATGGAACTCAAGGTCATCATCAAGGCTGATGTCCAGGGTTCTGCAGAAGCACTCAAGCAGTCACTCGAAAAGCTTTCTACACGCGATATCCGTCTGGTCGTCATCCACTCATCAGCAGGTGCAATCAACGAATCTGACGTTGTTCTCGCTGCTGCTGACTCGAATGCAATCATCATCGGATTTAACGTCCGCCCGACTCCAAAGGCAAAACTGCTTGCTGATCAGGAGAAGGTCGATATCCGTAAATACAACGTCATCTACAAGTGTGTTGAAGAAATTACCGCCGCTATGGAAGGTATGCTCTCACCTGACCTTAAGGAAGAAGTCATCGGTACAGTCGAAGTACGCGATACATTCCGCGTTCCAAAGGTCGGTGTCATTGCAGGATGTTACGTTCTCGACGGTGTCATCAAGAGAAGCTGCACGGTCAATATCATCCGCGATGGTATCGTTATCCACAGCGGAAAGATTTCCTCACTCAAGCGTTTCAAGGACGATGCAAAGGAAGTTACTTATGGCTATGAATGTGGTGTTGGTATTGAAGACTGGCATGATATTCAGGTCGGCGATCAGTTCGAAGTCATTGAGATGGTTGAAGTAGCCCGCAAACTTGGCGAAACTCTTATAGAAGAGCAGGCAAAAAAAGAAGCCGCTGCTAAGAAAGCGGAAGGAAAAACAGAGTAACAATGTCCGAACATAGACTTGTCAGGCTGGGGGAGCAGATTCGTGAAGAAATCTCAACGATGATTCTCCGCCAGCAGGTAAAGGATCCCCGGGTTTCAACATTCTTAAGCATTAACCGTGTTGAAGTTTCTCGTGATCTTGCATATGCCAAGGTATACGTTTCAAGTTTCATGAATGCAAAGCAGACTCAGCTTGGCATTAAGGGCCTTGAAAGCGCAGCCGGTTTCATTCAGTCTACACTGAGTAAAAAACTGCGCCTGAGACAATTCCCGCATCTTACTTTTGTCGAAGACAAGAGCATTAAAGAGGGGATAGCAATGGTCCACAAGCTTGAAGCAATCGTTGCACAGGATGAAGCCGTAGCCGCAGAAAATGCTGCTGCCGGTACTGAAAAATCAGATACCTCAGAGGATTAGTCATATACCTGTGAAAAATGCCGCTCCTGCTCCTTCAGGAATAATTCTTTTCGCAAAACAGCCCGGGAAGACGAGTTTCTCGTCATTATTTACCGTCAAACATGCACTTGGAACAAAGAAAGTCGGTCATACGGGAACGCTCGACAGTTTTGCGCAGGGACTTATGGTAGTCCTTTCAGAAGGAATGACGCGGCTCGTACCTTATATCACAGCCTTTGATAAAACATACGAAGCAGTAATTACTTTCGGCGCAGAAACCGACACGCTCGATCCTAATGGTACGGTCGTCAGAACTGCGCCTCTTCCTGATGCGGGTACATTGACTGGCGCAATAGCCCGTTTCCGTGGCACTTTTGACCAGGTTCCGCCGCTGTATTCTGCCGTTCATGTCGATGGCAAACGTGCAAGCGACGCCGCAAGAAAAGGTGCTCCCATAGATATTCCTCCACGTAAGGTTACCGTATATTCGTCAGAGATAATCGAGATGATTTCTGAAAACGGCGAAGAAATACCGCCGTTTGACCTTTCTGCGGCAGGAGAACTCGTCCGGTATGCACATATCCGGTTTCATGTATCCAAAGGAACCTATATCCGTTCTCTGGCCCGCGATATTGCATCTGCGTGTGGTTCCGCAGCTCATCTTGAAGGTTTGCTCCGTACTAAAGTCGGCAGTTTTTCCCTTGAAGACGCAGCGGGCAGAGAACTTCTGAAGCCATTTTCAATTGCGGGTGTACTTGCAGAAAATGAAGAAATTGCCGCCGAAAAGGTACGCGGCGACGAGCAGGAACGTGCTTTGGAACAGGCTGTCCGGGAAAAAATGAAGACAATGAACCGCGATGTCGCCCGTGAATGCGGTCTGACTCCGGTAACACTCAGAAAGCAGGCAGAAAAATCATATTTCAACGGCCAGCCGCTTGCTTCGAAAATGTTTGATGAAATTCCTTCTTCTGACGGTTTTGAGGCGGTATTCACTGAAGATGATGTTTTTGCCGGTGTAATAACACTGAATGACGGCCGCATCCGTTATCAGTACGTCGTACCCCGGGTGGCGCCTGCTTCCGGAAATGCAGCCGCACCTAAGGATACGCTCCCGGAATCTGATTCCCAAAGTAGTGAAACGCCTGAAGAAATTACTTCCCATGAAGAAATGAACGCGGGTAAAGAAACTCCCGGAAATACTGCCGGCGACAAAACCGGTCCTGAAGTACAGCCTTCTTCTGAAACTTTTGCCAAAAAAGAAGGCGCGCCGTCTGACAGCAGGACTCCCGTAATCGATGCCCGTGGAAGAATGATTCCCGTAAGCAGTGACGCAGAGGACAGTACGGGCATGAAAATATTTACCTGGGAAGATATCCTCGCGTCACGTACTGCCAGAACGGGCGATGTGCGCGATTTTTTCAGAAACGGAAGTGCACTCACAATCGGCGGATTTGACGGACCGCATAAAGGACATCTCAAACTGTTCGATTCCGTCATGACATTTGCCACACGGAATGAACTTGAAACGGGCATAAAACTGAAAAGGGGAGTCGTCACATTCCGGCAGCCTCCTCATTCAGTAACGTCGCCAAACCTGTTTTCCGGCGACATCTCAACCCTTCAGCTGAAGCTCGATTTATTTACAATGAAAGGGTTTGACTTTGTTATACTAATTGACTTTTCCAGTGATTTCAGTAGAATGAAAGGTAACGATTTTCTTTCAATACTGAAAGATTGCTGTTCTATGCAATTTGCTGCGGCTGGAGTTGATTTCCGCTGCGGGTATCAGCTTGACACCGGCGTTGCCGAATTGTCAGCCTTTGCCCGGCAGAATGGTTTTCAGTTTCAGGTCATTGATGATGTTACGTACAACGGTACGCGCATCAGTTCAAGCCTTATCCGTACCTGCGTTCAGACAGGAAAACTGCACGAGGCAGAAATGCTTCTTGGACGTCCTTACGCGGTAGACTTACGCAATGTTACCGGCTCAATCAGAAATGAACTTCATTGTCTGCTTCAGATTGCAAACGGAGATGTTTTACAGATACTGCCTCCAGATGGCACGTATGACGTAAAAGTTACATCTGCCGGTGCACGGACCTGCAATACGGTTCTGCATGTGGACTCATCACTCCTTCGCCTGGAGATTCCACCTGAATGGTCATCGACTGGAATTGAAAAAATCGAATTCACAACATTAGTATCTTAAGGGATTACAATATAAGGAGTAAGTAATGGCACTTACAAAAGAAAAGACAGCATCAGTTGTCGGCACATTCGGTGCAAACGAAAAAGACACAGGAAACGTAAAGGTTCAGATCGCTCTTCTCACAGAGCGCATCAAGCAGCTTACTGACCACACAAAGCAGTTCCCAAAGGACAAGAGCGCATCACGTTCACTGCTTAAGCTGGTTGGACAGCGCAGAAAGCTTCTGAAGTATCTTCAGAGAACAAACCTCGAACTGTACCGCTCATTCATCAAAGAGCTCGGATTACGCAAGTAATCAGAAGGTAAGCAATGGTACAGAGAGTAACCTACAAAATTGGAGACGAAGAGCTTATTCTGGAAACCGGACGTCTTGCAAAGCAGGCTAACGGTGCAGTTTATGCTCAGTATGCAGGTTCAGCAGTTATTGCTACTGCATGTGCGTCAGGTACAGCACAGGAAGGACTCGACTTCGTTCCTGTCACTGTAGACTACAACGAAAAATATTACGCAGCAGGTAAGATTCCTGGCGGATTCATCAAGAGGGAAGGAAGACCGAAGGACAAGGAAATCCTGGTTTCCCGCCTTATTGACCGCCCTATGCGCCCACTGTTCGACGTTGCATTCGGCCGTGAAATCCAGATTGTTCCAACCTGTGTTTCATCAGACCAGATCAACCCGCCGGACATTCTCGCAGTTATCGCTTCTTCAGCTGCAGTAACAATTTCTGACATTCCGTTCAACGGACCAGTTGCAGCTTGCCGCGTCGGTTATGTTGACGGCGAATACATCATCAACCCGACATACGAGCAGATTGAAAAAGGTGACCTTGAAATCGTCGTAGCAGGTACAGCAGACGGCTTTACCATGGTTGAAGGTGGTGCTCAGGAAGTATCTGAAGATGTCATGCTCGGTGCTCTTGCCAAGGCAGAAGAGTTCATCCGCGAGATGTGTCACCTTCAGGATAAGCTCCGCGAACTTGCAGGAAAGGAAAAACTTCCTCTTGCACCACTCAATGTAGAACTTGCCAACAAGGAAGCAATTGAAGCTGAGGCACTGCCACTCCTTCAGGTTGCATGCTATGAGAAGTCAAAGTTCGGCCGCCACGATGCAATCGCAAAGGTTCAGAAGGATATTGCAGCAAAGTATGCCGAGCAGCTTGAAGATCCTATTCAGGCAAAGCTTTTCAATGCTCTGTTCGATGACCTGCAGTACAATATCCTCAGAAAGGGTATTCTTGACCGCGGTCAGCGTGTTGACGGACGCGGTCTTGAAGACATCCGCCCGATCACATGCGAAATCAATGTTCTGCCACGTCCACACGGATCAGCAATCTTTACACGCGGTGAAACACAGTCTCTGGCTGTTGCAACACTGGGTACAG
>JAZUFS010000447.1:0-13437 GCA_045640805.1 Treponemataceae bacterium | reverse complement strand
CATCAAGCGACAAAAGAGACAGACGCTACCGTTCAAGCGTACTCATCACAGGATCTGATGGCACAAGTGTCGTCATCGACACCGGTCCAGAGTTCCGTCTGCAGGCAGTCGAAAACCACATAAAGCACCTGGATGCAATCTTTTTCACGCACAGCCATGCAGATCACATGAACGGCATTGACGATGTCCGCATTTTCTCGTGTACTGGCCGTGCATCCACAGAACATAAGGATGAAAAGCCGCCACTCCCCATTTATGCAGCCTCCGGTGCACTTCGCGACCTCAAGCACCGCTTTGATTACGTATTCAAGACCACGCAGAAAGCCGGCGGAAAGCCAAACCTGTCACTGCACGACATAGCCACATTTCCCGAAAGTACCGTGCAGATAGGTTCCCTGTCATTTACTGAAGTTCCCCTTTTACATGGCAGCCTTCACGACTCAGGCTGGCTCATCCGCGACAGGTACGGACATTCCATTGCTTACCTGACAGACCTGAGTGAACTGCCGGAAAAATCTCTGCCGCTGGTAAAACATGCCGACATCCTCATTATTGACGGACTCAGACGCAGGTCACACCCAACGCACTTCTCTTATTCAGAAGCAGTTGAAACAGCCGCACGTATTGAGCCGGCAAAAGTGTTCACCACACATATATGCCACGACCTGAAACATGATGAAATCAACCGTTTTCTTGCAGAAGAAAAACTGAAATACGCTTCATTGGCAAAAATACCTGTTCAGGCCGCATTCGACGGTTTACGTATTGCATTTCCTGAGACATAATAACATTGTGGGTTTTGATAAAATCTACCGATATTATAGATATGGACAATCAGGACGAATTTACAAAACAGTTATTTGAAGCCGCGAACGAAAAACTCCTTTGGTTTAATAAAGAAGGCTTACCTAAACTTCTTGATGAGTATCGCTCGTATCACTCTGTCATTACATCTCTTCAGAGCGTGCTTGAAAAAAAAGGACTCCTCATCCCCGATCCATACCGTCTTGATGCACACATCACAAAGATTGAAGTGCCTTCCAATGAACACATGAATGATGGTGAACGCGCACAGCAGATGGGACTTCGTGTTTCACAGTTCGAACGCACATTGGACTACATCTGTAATGTACTGAAGTTCTCATATGACCAGATGAATGAAAGAACAATCAGAAGCCTGCTTGAACTGAATACATTCGTCACCTGGACAAGCCTTGTAGAAACATCTCCCAAGGAAAACACCCGCCGCATGGCAGAAATGCTCAACAACGTAAAACACGGCAGTGATCCTCTTTCAAACGGTGTCGTTACTGAGTGTATTGATTCCCTTACAAAATCAATTACATTCATCACTACGACACTGAAAGATCTGAGTGCGTTCAAGAATCAGATGTACAAGATTGAAATCAGAAAGAACGTATTCACTAATCCACAGTACACAGTAAAACAGGATGGCGGTTCCATGACGGAAGCTGTCCTTCAGATAAAGAAACTCTATTCCAAATGCATTCCTGATTCGTATTTCGATTCTGATCTTGTAAATGAGCTCGTGCAGGAAGAGTATGGCCCGCAGGGAGCCCAGCTCAGGCAGAAACTTCTTGAATCATTCCAGATTAAAGAAGTTAAGCAGGAAAAGAAAGAAAACGTTGTCGACACAAAAGCCATGCTTGTTACAGCACTTCATGCGCTGTGCGGTCTCGCTCCTCAGTTCGAGCAGGTACTCCACAAAACCGTCGACAACGAAGATAAACTCTATCAGGCAAATCTGAGTGCCTGGCAGAAATTCATGATTGCACTCCGTAAGGCATTCCATATTGAAGAAAAGCCCCGCGCCTACACGCTTACCATTGTAGAACAGTTGACAAAATCAACACGCACAGAAACAGTCAACTTCAAGGAATTCACTTCCGAGCTGGCCCGCAAAGCACGTGTTTTCAATGCACTGGCAAATCCCGAAACTCCGCAGTCCAAAAAGATGTTCTCACAGTCAGAAGATGCAATTTTCGATTTCCTTATAAAGCAGCAGTCTGAATGTCAGCGGATAAGCACCCTTCTTGCTGCATTTGACGATTACTTCAAGAACAATTTCCCAGACGACATCAAATCCCATGTAAAGGGACTCAAGATGGAATTGACCTCAATGAAGAACATTCTTGTCAAATCAAATCAGCTCAGGGCAGAATACTCCGCACAGGTAGATGAAGCAAAACAACTTGCACGGTTAGGAATCAATAATGAATAAAAAAGCACTCTGCTTTTTCCTGATTCTGTTTACGACAGTATCATTATTTGCATTTGATGCAGCCATCCAACGTCAATTTACCATCCTGCAGAGCAAGTTCGATTACAACCTTAATCCGCAGCAGGCTTCATATGCCGATGAAGTACAGATAATAATGGGCCTGTACGAGGGCCTTTTTTCCTATAATCCCTATACGCTTGACCCCGTTCCGGCCCTTGCAGAATCGTATAAGATTTCACGCAACAAGAAAATCTGGACCTTTACCATCCGCGCCGGTGTAACCTACAGTGACGGCACGCCAATAACACCCGATGAAATAAAAAGAAGCTGGCTCACACTTCTTGCTCCTGAAACAAATGCCCCGTTCGCTTCTCTGCTCGACTGCATTGAAGGCGCTGAAGCATATCGTACGGGAAAAGCTTCCGCGGACGACGTTGCCATAAGCGTAAAAGACGACAAGCTCATCGTTACATTGAATGCACCTACAGAACACTTCAATAAAATCCTGTGCCATTCTGCCTTCAGTGCAGTATCTGAAAAAAAAGACGTTTATTCAGGTCCATTCGTCCTGACAAAACAGACAGATGAAGAAATCATCCTCACGAAAAATGACCGCTACTGGGATGCTGAAAACGTCGCGCTGCCCTCAATCCGCATTGTCCTTTCCAATGACATTGAAGAAAATACATTCCAATATAATCTTGGTAAGTATGACTGGGCTGCAGGCAGTATTTCAGCGGCAAAAGTATACGAAAGGAAAACCCTGAACATTGCAGCTGAGTTTGGAACGGTTTTTCTGTTCTTTATGACAGACAAAGCACCATGGGATGATCCTTCCATCCGCGAAGCCCTGTTTCTTGCTACCCCATGGGAAACAATACGGACAGGCTACACCATACAGGCAGAAACTCTTCTGCTGCCTCTGTACAACTATCCGTCTGTAATTGGTTTCAGCGACACAGATGTAGATGCAGCAAAAACAATCATTGAAAAATCAGGGCTTTCAAAAGAAGAACTGACACTCACATACGCCGTCATGGACGATGAAGATTCTCTTGAACAGGCACAGATACTTGCCGACGCCTGGGCTGAAATAGGCGTAACGCTCAATATCATCACCATTTCATCACAGCGCTATTTAGACTCATTTGATACGCTTGATGCAGACATATACGCTTACAACTGGATTGGCGATTTTGCTGATCCTGTGGCATTCCTTGAGCTGTTCAGAAGTTCATCGAGTCTGCGCGAAACAGAATGGACAAGTCAGGAATTCGATGATCTTCTTGCTGAAGCTTCACTGCTCAACGAACAGAAAGACCGCTATAAAAAACTTGCAGAGGCAGAACAGCTGCTGCTCGACAATTACGTCGTAATGCCGCTTGCCCACTCAGTTTCAATGAACATGATAGATTTGGAATTAGTCGGCGGATGGTTCAGCAACACCCTTGCTATTCATCCGTTTAAATATTTATATATTCAAGAAATAGATAACACTATACCTAATCTTATATAAGGACATCTCTCTTTTGACCCTTCTTTTTTTTTATGATATAATGAGGATAATATGAGTGATACAAAGCCAATCTTTGAAGTTAACCAGAAAATTGTTTATCCCAGCCAGGGCGTCGGCACAATCGTTGAACTGAAAGAACGCAAATTCAAGGAAGAAACACTTCTCTACTACGTTATTTACCTTGAAGTTTCTGACATGACAATCATGGTCCCGGTCAACAAATGTGAAGACCTTGGAATCCGCGCAATCGTGTCACCGGAAGATGCACAGAAAGCACTTGATATGATGGGCGAAGAGTTCGAGCCGGTGACTTCCGACTGGAAACTGCGCTATCAGATGAACCTGGAACTTCTTAAGAAAGGTACTGTCACCGACATTGCCTCTATTGTCCGCTGTCTGTATCACCGCAGCAAAGTTAAGGAACTGCCTATTCTTGAGCGCAAGCTGTACGATTCTGCACGCAAGCTCCTTGAAGATGAAGTTTCTTTTGCACTTGGCAAGACTCCAAAAGAAATTGAAGCAATCATCCATGCAAAGCTCGAGCCTGT
This sequence comes from Treponemataceae bacterium, assembly GCA_045640805.1. Lineage (GTDB taxonomy): Bacteria > Spirochaetota > Spirochaetia > Treponematales > Treponemataceae > Treponema_I. The sequence goes on along the minus strand of JAZUFS010000447.1, from coordinate 9,131 downwards.
TTCACTGAATAAGGATAGCAAGAGTTTCGCAAGCAGCGATGATGATTTTGACGATGAAGACGGCGACGAATTCATCGATGATAATCTTGAAGACGAAGAAATTGATGACGACGAGGGAGATGAAGAGTAAGCGCCAGTTCGCACTTATCCTTACTGCCGCAGGTTCATCCGTCCGCATGGGAATCGGACAGAAAAAAGAATTCCTTCCCATGCAGGATGGCACCGTTCTTTCCACTTCAATAAAACCATTCCTTACAAACGAAAACCTTTCACACGTAATAGTCACCCATCCGGAGGGCCAGCTTTCCGGCATACAGTCTGCACTGTACGCATCGCCTGTAACAGAGCGTCTCTTGACACAGCGTAATCTGCACGTCACATTCTGTCAGGGCGGTTCTACACGTCAGGAATCTGTCTTCAACGCACTTTGTGCGCTTGAAAATGAATGTGCAAAAGCAGGCACGCTGCCACCGGAATTTGTCCTCATTCATGACGCAGCCCGTCCGTGGGTTACAGACGCCATCGTACAGAATGTCCTTGAATGCGCTTCCTCATACGGAGCAGCAGTCCCCGCAACACCTGCCACCGACACGCTCGCCTTCACCGACGAAAGCAGGAACGTCATCACAGGATACGCAGACAGGCCGCATACTTTCTGTCTGCAGACGCCGCAGGGCTTCAGATTCACTGAACTGCTTGCCGCCCACAAAAAAGCCGTCGCAGACAACAACAGTGCATGTACCGATGACACTACAATCTGGGCAGCATACTGCGGACCCGTTCATCTGTGTGAAGGTTCAGTTTCCAATAAAAAGATTACATTCAAAGAAGACATACAGACGGAGGCTCTCATGCAGATTCGTACGGGATTAGGTTACGACCTTCACCGGCTTGTTGAAGGACGAAAACTTATGCTCGGAGGCGTTGAGATTCCTTTTGACAAAGGGGAAGACGGACATTCTGACGGGGACGTTCTGCTGCACGCCGTAACTGATGCACTGCTTGGAGCGGCCGGCATAGCTGATATCGGCGAACTGTTTCCGCCGTCTGATGACACGTGGAAAAACGCTGATTCCGGAAAACTGCTTCAGGCTGCATGGAAAAAAGTTCAGGACGCAGGATGGCGTCTGGAGAATCTTGACTGTGTCGTTGCTCTTGAAAAACCGAAGTTCCTGCCATGGCGCGAACTGGTCCGGAAGTCAATTGCCGGACTGCTGGGCTGCGATGAAGGATGTGTCTTTGTAAAAGCCAAGACTGGCGAAGGGTTAGGCGAAATAGGACATGGCGAAGCCGCCGCTGTCTGGGCGACCTGCCTTATTTCGCGTCGTTCCCGTAATAATCAAGAATAAGTTCAACTTCTGCCTGTGTCAGTTTGAGCGCGTTGGAAATCTGTGCTACTGACCAGCCCTTATGTGAAAGTGAAATTACGTTCTCGCGTACAGCAATCGGCGGTGCACCTTTTGCACTGGCAGCACTTCCGTCGGTCTTGGAAGTAATTGTCTTAAGAAGATTCAACTGGCTTTCTGCGCCCTTTGCAATTTCCTGCAGCCGTCCTTCTGTGCGTGCAAGCCACTCATTTGACTTGGTAAGCTCACTCATGCGGGTTTCCGTTGACTTGATGATTGAATCAAGAGAAGCAAGTTTTGTCACCGCATCGCTGATCTTCGGACTTGCATCAAGCAGTTTGGCAACGTTCGTCTGAAGTCCCTCAAGCCGCGAAGGAATCTGCGTCGATTCGGCATCACACTCAGCAAGCCGTTTCTCCAGTTCCTTCAGTGTCTCAAAAGACCTGTCTACGTCAGTGATTGTCTGCTCAAGGACAGGTGCCTTCTTGTCCAGTCTGTCATACTGGCCCGAAATGTCCGTTATGGCATCCTGGAACTTGCGGATATCTGCCTGGATGAGCTGCAGGTCGTCATGACTGTTCTGCAGTTCAGTAATCTTCTGATCCATTGTGGATGAAAGGGTCATCAGTTTGTTGAAATCAGCTTCCATAAGGTCCATGCGCTTCTTTTCTGCAAGGAACTTCTGGGCATTCATCGAGATTTCTTCTTCAGCCTTGCGGATCTTGTTTATCTGCTGGTCAACATCTGCGGCTGTCTGCTTGAAGTTGTCGAACTTAGTAATTTCAGCCCGCAGTGATGTAAGCTGGTCCTCAAGCTTTACCTTATGCTCCTCAACCTTGTCGATAATCTGTGTCTGCGCCATGTATTCCTTGAGACGCTTGTCCACGGCATCAAGTGACAGATTAAGGGCATTTGCGTCTGACTGAATCTTGCCAAGAAGCTTATCCTGAGCGGCATCAGTTCTTGTCCGGATATCCTGTACCATGTCCTTAAGGACGCGGAGCTTCTGTTCTGAATCTGCATTTGTCTCGCTGATGGTATGCTGAACCTGTGCCTGCATCTCATCGTAGTTTCTCTGCAGTTCATCAAGCACACCGCGTGATTTTGCCTCATATTCGCTCAGGGCAGTCTGCATGTCCTTCTTTACGTCGTCCAGTTTGACGCTCATGCTGTTTCTGTCTTCTGCAATCTTTCTGTTGAAGTCAGCAATATCGGTTGTAAATGACTGCTGGACCTGCGAAATAAGGTCAGAGGCATTCTGGTCAAGAGAACCGAGTTTTTCGGAGAACATGTTCTTCGTGTCCTCAAACTGGGCGTTCATTCTGTCGCTCCAGGATGAGAAATCAGTAAGGACAGCCTGTACCTGACTTTCAGTCTTTTCCTGAGATGCACCTACGTTCTGTGCAATCTGCTCGAGCTGTGCATTGATGTCACGTTCATACCGTTTCAGGATTTCATCTGCCTGCGTATTGTATGATGTCAGTTCATTCTTCAGGTACTCGGATGCACTGTTTTTCGCGTTCTCAAGCTCGACACGCTGCTGTTCAATGAACGCCCTGAAACCGTACTCCGTATTGTTTATGCGGTCCTGCAGCGTTTGCTCTGAACTCTGGATAAGGCCTTCAAGCCGTGCAATCTGCTCCTTAAGGCGATCCTGTACGGATGACAGTTCGTTCTTCATCTGGTCGTTGTACTTTTCTTCAGTCGAACGGCGGGCATCCTCATACTGATTGGAAAGTTCATTCATCTTTCCGTTGACATCACGCTGCCACTGAACGAGAGATTCTTCCATGGCACTGCTGCGCTTTGAAAGATCGTTGAAGAAATCATCCTCAAATACCTTGAGTTTTTCAGATACGCTGCCGTATGCCTTTTCCTTAAGGTCGTTGATTTCACCTTCAAGATCATGAAGTCTTGTTGTCAGTGCATCACTTCTGCCGGCAAGATCACTTTCAAACGTTGTCTGGCGTTCAAGCTGACTCTGTGAGAACCGTGCAAAATCTGAATCGACACGCTGGCGTGCGGCTGCCATGGCTTCGCGAAGAGCTTGTTCAAGGCCGTTGATTTCTTCTGTAGATGTATTCAGGCGCTCAAAACGGTACAGGACATCACTCTTGCACTGTTCAAGCTGCTTATCCATCTCATCAAAGTATTTCTGCTGCTTATCAGAGTAACCGGCACTTTCGGAAGACAGAGACTTCTCAAGTTTGTCACGGAACTGGGAGACCTGCTCAGAAAGAGAAGTGTTTGCAGAAGCAATCTGATCGGTGAGAGAGGCTGCCGTCTGTTCGAATTTCTCTTTAAGCGCGGTAAACTCTGTATCAAAGTCGCTGCGTCCTTTTTCAAGTGAAGCAATGTCGGCTTTCTGCTCATCGGAGATACGCTTGAGTTCGTTACGGGCATAATCAAGCACGGAAGAACTTTCGCTGTCAAAGGACTGCTTGAAAGCAGCCACACTCGTCTCTGCTGCAGTAAGTTTCTCGTTGAAGGCAGTCTCATGGTCAGAAAGCTGCTGTTCAAGTTCAGAGCGCTTGTTCTCAAAGTCAACGGCAAGCTGATTCTGGAACTCACTGATTGTCGTCTCAAGCCTTGTCTTTGTTGCTTCGAGTTCTTCAGAAAGTGTATTTGTCTGGGCAGAGAGCGTCTTGAGCAGCTCTGCGTTCTGGGCTGTAAATGATGCGGTAAGTTCTGCGCCCAGCTCATCAGCCTTTTTATGGAACTGGTCTGAAAGCACACCGGTAAGGTTGACGGTTTCTGTCTCAAGGGACTTAATCTTGTCACTGACAGTTCCCTGGATCTGGGCAAGCCGTGAAGTCGTGTCAGATTCGACATGAGCAATACCTGAAGCAAGGCGGTCATTGAGGTTTGCAGTAAGCTCTTCCCTGCGTGATGTAATCGTGTCTTCGACAGCCTTCGTGACGGACTCAATTTCAGAAGCGGTCTTCTCACGGATGGCAGCAACGCCGGCAGCAGCATCTGCTTTCGCGGCTGCAATGCCAGACTCAGTTTCCTGCCTGATGCCCGCAATTTCAGAAGTAGTACTCTCCCGGATGGCTGAAATCTGAGATGCCGTCTCATTGCTGATTTCAGCAATACGCCTGCCAGACTCTTCCTGAATCTGGGATATCTTTCCGGCAGTACTGTCCTGAATTTCGGTGATGCGGTCCTCAGTCTCACTCTTCAGCGAGGCAAGCATTGCCTGTGCATCATCGTGAACGGAACCATACTGAGATGTAAATTCCGCCTTAAGGGAAGCAATCTGGGTGGAAGCCTCTTCCCTTATGGCATTGATACGGCCTTCAGCATCCTTGCGTGCGGCATCAAGGCCTGAAGCAGTATCTGCTTTGGAAGTGTCAAGCTTCTGACGGACATCTGCCAGGAATGCTTCAATCGCCGCAGAAATTTCATCTCCGTGCTGCTTGAGCCGTTCCTGAGAAGCTGCCGCCATTTTCTGTAAGGCATCATCCTCCATGGAACCTGCTTTATCAGAAGCAACTGCAAGGGCATCCTCGCAGGTTTTACGGACTTCAGAAAGCAGTGACTCGTTCTGACGGACTGCCTGTTCAGCTGTTTCAGCCAGATACTGTGCCTGTTCCTGAATGTGGGATTTCAGGTCAGCCGTACAGGCTTCAAGCTTTTCAGCATCTGTCTTCTCAAAATCTGCCAGTATTGTGGGGATACGGGCTTCAATTGAGTCGAGCATATCTTTCTGTGTCTGTATTTTCTTTGAAGTTTTATCAAGGAAGCGTGATTCTGTCTGGATGCGCAGAAGGTTTTCCTCTGCATTTCCTGACATTTCAACAAGATCAGTCAGCATTGTGTTGAATCTGTCTATCTGACTGTTGATTTCATCAAGGTTTGCAGCGCGTGCCTTATACTCAGCTTCTTTTTCCTCAATCTGTTTTGTGATTTCCTCAAGACGCTTTACGGCTGCAACTGCTGTTGTCTGAGCTGTTTCAAGGTCGTTGACGGAGTTCTTTGCCCTGTTGGCATTTTCCTGAAAATAGACGTCAAGATCACTCCGAACCTTATTGGTAAAATCTCTGATTTTTTCAAGTGACCTGTCTTTCTTGTCAACCTGACGGAACGCCAGAATTGCACCGAGAGACACTGTCAGTGTAATGATTATCTCGAAAAACATTTGTCCCACCCAAGAATGTTTTCTGTTTGATTTATTTTAACACAATTTTCTGTAATTGGCGATAGTTGCGGAAGGTAAAGTCTGCATCTTTTGCCTTTTTTCCGACAATCCTGCGCCATCCTGAAAGGATATATGCAGTTTTCATGCCGGCACTTTTTGCACCGCGGATATCAGATGGAATGCTGTTTCCCACGTAGAGGATTTCTTCAGGTTTAAGGCCAAGACGCTGGGCAAGAGTTCCGAATGTGTAGGCAGACGGTTTCAGGGCACCGCACTCCTCAGAACCCATGATTACATCACAGTAATCGGCGCATCCGAAAATATTGCCTTTCTGATGCGGCGGGAAATCGGACAGGATTGCAAGTTTCAGGCCAGCTTCCTTGAATTTCTGGAATGTTTCAAGAACATGCGGATACGGCTTTACGATTTCGAAATAACGGCACAGGCCATGATAGACTTTTTCATCAATAAGCCGGCGTGCCTCAATTGTCGGCAGCTGCATGTACTCACCGAGAAGCCGTCCCTGATATTCGAAAAAATCAGGCAGGGGCGCTGTCCGGTGAAGTTTCTGCCGGACTTTGTTGTACTGGATGAAGAAATTCAGGTTTTTAAAAAAGTAGGGCGCAATCTTGATGTAGAGATTCAGATCCGGATACATCGTTCCGTCGATATCAAATGCGACTGCCTTTATTTCTGTCCCTGTCATTCCTTAATGATACTATAGACAAAGACAGCTTGTCCATCAGAAGTTCCCTGTTCAAAGAACCATTCTGAAATCTGGCGTTCAATTTCCTGGGAAATTGCTGCCGGAAGGCTTGCTTTCTTGTCGATCACTATGGAATTACGCTGGACCGTTCCGTCCTTTGCAACAGTGAATGATATGCGGATATCACGTACAGAAGCCGTTATCAGGGCTTTCTGTTCTGCAGTGAAGATAATTTCAGTGGTTGCCGGGCGGATAAGCCGTCTGCCTGCTCCACTGCCCCACTCAAGACCGGATGCATTTTCACCGGATGTGCTTCCACTGCCACCAGGAACGCCGGTCACGCTGCCCGAGCTGCCGGTCCCGTTTCCGGAAACGCCGGTGCCCCTTGCTCCTGCAATGTCACTGAGCGCACTTGCAGTACTTGCGCTGGCAGCAGAATCTGTCACTTTGCCGGAACTTGCCACCGCCTGTGTTCCCGTGTCAGAAGCTGATGCTGCGGCAGAACCTGAAATGGCAGGACCTGTTTGTGCAGCAAACGTCTTCTCGCCGGTACTTACAGAACTTGTTGCGCTGGAACTGTCACCAAAAAGAGCATCCCAGTCAACGTCAGCGACAGATTTCTTAGTACCTTTGCTGGCATTCTGCTCGGCCATGAGCTGATCGACACTCTTTACAAGCGTCTGCTTTACCGGTTCAGGAGCCGGCTCGGGTGTTTTTGCGGCTGGTGCTGCCTCTGTTTTCTTCGGTGCCGGAGCGGCTGGTGCAGGTTCTGCTTTCGTAACAGGTGCCGGCTCTGCTGCTTTTGGCGCTGGTGCCGGTGCTGGAGTTTCTACAACTGCAGAAACTTCGACAGCAGGCGGCTCCTCAACAACAGGTGGCTCATTGACAGCAGGTGGCTCATCGGCAGCAGGCGGTGTTTCAGGAACGGGAGGAACGGTCTCCTGTATCGTTGACGATGGGGACAGCTGGATTCTTATTTCTCTGTACACAGGTTCATCTACTGCAGTACGTAACGGTACGAAAATGAAGACGAGGACAAGGGCCGTCCAGAGGAAAGCTGAAATGAGGACACTTGTTAGCTGACGCCGTGAAAAAGCTGTCATTGTCAGTCGGCAGTCCTTAAGTTCACGGCCTGGAATCCGTTACGGCGCAGAATGTCGAACACACCGACAATGGCACCGTTCGTAACAAGCTCGTCCGCCTCAAGAGTGACCGGATATTCAGGCCGTTCTTCAGCAGAAACTTCGTCGAAAGAAGCGAGCGCGGCATCAAGGCCCTCGGACGTGACTGCATCTGAGTTGAACCACAGTCCGCCGTCTGCTTCCATGGTGATTGTTATGCCACCGGACGTTGTTCCTTCTGACGTGCTGGACGACGGCAGATTAAGGTCAATTCCGGGTAAATTCGCAAATGTAGTGGACACAAGAAAGAACAGGATGAGCTGAAAGACGATGTCTATCATCGGAATCAGGTCAACGGAGGCTTCTTTCTTTGCGCCTTTCTGGCGGAATGTCATACGCGTGCTCCCGGCTGGGGTGCAGCGGCAGGTCTTGTGACAGGCTGGGCTGCAGGCCTGGCTGGCTGGGGACTGCATACCATCAGGATGGTGTCAGTCGCGTAGCTTTCGATTTCACCTACAATCCGCTCAGAACGGGCCACAAAGAAATTGTGGAAAATAACGGATGGAATTGATACGACAAGTCCGCTCGCCGTCGTTACAAGTGCTTCTGCAATGGAACCTGCAAGCACTGCCGGATTTCCCATGCTGCCACCTGCACCGAGTACACCGAATGCCTTGATGTTACCGGTAACGGTTCCAAGCAGACCAAGCAGCGTGGAAATATTTGCAATGGTACCAAGTGTCGTAAGATATCTGTCGATATCAGGCAGCTGTCTGTTTGCCTCAGTTGCCGCAGCATCCTTTATGTCTTCTTCGGAATGATTGTGGAACTGAAGGATTTTTCCGATTACGTTTGAAGCCGGTGTGTCTGCAGTTTTACAGACAGCAAGTGCCTCTGCGAAATAACGCTTTTCGAGCAGCGGATTGAGCTGGGCATACATCCGCCTGTCAGTTTTTGCCAGTCCGGAATAATAGATGATGCGCTCAATGATGATGAAAGTGGCAATGACGCCGCAGAGAATGATTGGAATCATTAAGATTCCGCCGCTTTTAAGTACTTCGAACATGTATATTACTCTCCTAGAAATTGACTTTTACAAACAGCGCCGCATAACCGCCGCGCTCCGCATATGTATTACAGATAAGCCTGTCTTTTCCTGTAAGTAATGTCATGACATCAACTGCCTCGAGTTCAAGTCTGACTGTTTTTGTAAGCTGGTAGCAGCCGTTAAGGCCGATTTCCGGTTCGTTGCCATACGCCCAGAATACATCGGCGCCGGCTCCCCATGCGCCATTATCTCCGGCGAAAGAAATGCCGACTGTCAAAGCTGACATGGCGTTGCGTGTCCTGTCATAGCGTGTCTTGTCGAGCCAGCTGGCATTCCAGCCAAATGTTGCGTTGAAGATTTTCAACGGGACTGTTATGCCCAATGTAGAATCAAGAACCGTAACATCAGACTCTGTCACACCAACAAGGCCTGTCGTGGAATCAAGTGTAGTATAGTCAGGAAGAACACGCTTTCCGTCATGGGCGGTCATGGCAAAGTCTGCAGAAACATTCAGTACGGTCGGTCCGAAGAATGGGACGTCGGCAACTGCTTCTCCAAACCACTCGACTGTCTCAGAAGGCACTGTCCCGGCAAAGAGGAACGGCGTCGTCTTCTGCAGGGCGACAGGATCAACGGCATATGATTTCATACCGCCGGAAACTCTTCCCGTAAAAGGTGCATCAGGGCCGGTCTTTACGACGACTGCAAACGGAATGCGCGTGTTGCCGGAATTCCGTGCAAACACACCGGATGCTGAAACGGAAAGATT
>JAZUFS010000446.1:0-4495 GCA_045640805.1 Treponemataceae bacterium | reverse complement strand
CATGGCGTTCAGCGTGCTGTACGGCTCGCGCTCCGTCTTCATGGATGAGCCTATGTTCGCCATGGAAGACGCCCAGAAGCACAGCGCCATGCAGTTCCTTCGCGACTTCAGCACAAATACGGGCACGCCGGTCTGGATAGCCATGCACGAACTTGAACTGTCACGGAAATATGCAGAAAATGTCGCCCTGTTCTTCCCGAACAGAGACATTGATTTCGGAAGCCCGGCAGAAGTGCTTACAAAAGACGCGCTTGAAACAGCATACGGCGTGCCGGCAGCAATGCTCCGCGACACAGAAGCACTCAACAGAAAATCACTGAAAGAAGCGGCCGACGCACTCAAGGCGCAGAATAACGGCTAGTACTTGCTGCCAGTCAGATTGTCGCCTTTAAGGTTCAGAGCCTGCCAGTCAGCGTCTCCTGTCATCTTGTACCAGAGCGAACCGTCCATAGCGAATGCGACAGTTCCGCTTTGTGTTATATTACGGAGCTTTGAAGATACTGTCTCTGTGCCAATTCCTGCAAATACAGGTTTCTTCAGAACCAGATACGCAGTGTACGGCTGCAGATTTCCCTTCAGGTTGCGCTGGTCGACTTCAAAATATCCGTCGTCGAAAACTATTTCAATATCCGTGTCGGGTATGCTTATCTGATATGTTCCACGCAGTTCTGAAACGAGCTGACCGACGCTGCCATCAAGATTGAGCTTCAGGTCAAGACTGAGTGTCCTGCCGGAAAGAATACCCGGAAGAGAATCTGGCAGGTAGTATGTGCCGGTAAACCGGAGACCATCGCTCAGGAACTGCATTTCATCGGGAGAGAATGTCTGGCCGCAGAACTTGCCGGGGCCGGCGAACGGATAACCGAAACTACTGATTTCTGCAGTTCCGTCATAACTGATGGACAGGCCGCCATCGAGAGTAAGGTTTGTAACGACGCAGTTATCCGGGGTCGCAATACGCGCTTCTCCAAAGTAGAACCCTTCTTCATCCTGAGAAGGATACCTGCTTGGAAATGAGAAATTGCCGAACCGGACCGATGAAGAACTCCAGCCAAGCTGGTCATCCTCGTCATCAAAATTAACCTTGCCGTCTGCATTCACTGTTACCCGGTGATATTCAATGCCGCCAGAAAACGGTTCAGGATATCCGCCGTGAAGAACACCTTCTAGGCCTTCTGAGGTAAAGCAGAGGTTATCCATATAGTCATAAGGGCCATACCCATACACTTTGATAGGCCCTGAAAAACTTGTCCTTTTCTTGAACACTATTCCCTCTTCATTTGAGCCGACTTCCACAAGTCCTAGCGGATAAGTCTCGTCTTTATAATGCAGCTCGACATTTGACAGAGAAAGATACTGCGTATAATCCCACCATGAATCTTCTACAAACGAGGAAAATCCGCTTCCAGTACACTTGAAGCCAAAAAGTTCAAACGAATAAGGATCATCAGAAACGTCATACTGCAGCATCTCATCCAGGATATTCATGCGCAGGTTTTTCGGGGTAATGGCAAGATTGAAATCAGGATACAGCAGGTCTCCTTCCATGAAAAGTTCTTGTCCCTGCCACTCAACACGGGTAAGCCGACAGATGACATTGTTTATCTCAAAAGACTGTTTCGCATTGCACGGGCTGTACGAAAGCACGTTTCCCTTCCAGTCGAGCGTCACGGAACCGCTGTTGATGTAGCGCCAGCCACCCTCTGGATATGACCATGCCTCAACTGTTTCAAGAGTATCGGCAGAAACGATATAGCCGTCAGCAGAGCTTTCAAAGCGGACACCTTCCAGAGAAAACGTGGTATACATTCCTGGGGCACCATAATCGCCGTAGTTGCATGGACCGGGAACTATGGTTTCGTCACTTTTCAAAAGAAAATCATCAAAATACAGACCCAGAGAAGCAGTACGGTTCTGGGGGCTGTTCACCATTTCTACACGGCCATGAAGTCCGTCCTGTTCAAGATGCATATCATAAAAATCAAGTCTGTATTCATCGTTGATATACACGATGTCGGTCTGATACACCTTGCCGCCAATTGCCCATTCATAATCAAAATAGAGTTTGACTGAGGCATCGGTGTTCATGGCGTCAAAGAACGGAATGACATCACGGACTACAGTTTCATACTCAGTGCGCAACATGTCTTTCTGCGCATTGAAGTTGCTGTCATCGCCATATTTGTTAACGTATTCATCAAAAGAAATTACAGTGCTTTTGTCGACGCCGGCAAAAACTGATGCGCACATAACCAGCAGCAGCGCGGTAAACAAAACTTTTTTCATATATATCCTCTTTTTGTAATGTATCTCATCCGTCCGGTCAGCGGAATGCGGATTTTTTCTTATATTTTCAACTCGCCGTTTTCTTCTACGGTAAAGGTACTGCCATCCTCGTAGGTAATGACGATTGTCGGATCGCGCACAACGCCGTCCAGGTGGATGAACGTGTCGGCATCGTTGTCGTAGTTTGCACCGACGGCGAAGTGGCATGTGTGGAACGCCTTCTCGTCCTCTAGCATGTTGCCGTTGATTGTTGCCGCCGGATTAAGCCCTATGCCGAGCTCGCCGATATGGCGTGAGTTCCTGAAGTAAGATTCTGCTTTTTCAGCACTGAATGTCCCGTCTGCTTTCATGGCAAGCGACTTCTGCTCACTGGCAGTAATTGACGCGAGCAGTTTTCCCGCGTCACGTTCCGGCGCTGGCGGGTTACTGACCGCGTCATACACTGCTGAAATATAGCCGTCCGTAAAATCGCAGATGATTGGCTCGGTGATGATGCCGTCGGGAATGCCGGCGTAACTCATGGAACCGTCGTACACAATGCGGCCCCTGCAGCTGGCAATCTCGGGGCTGATGAAAACTTCACCTGCGGGAATGTTGCCGCCCTTACCGCCTGTTGAGAAATCGCCGTTGTCGTCAAATGGCTTACGACCTTTTACGCCGAGCGTAATGTCAGTACCTGCAGGAGCAGTAACATGAACGGACACGGCATTTTCAAAGCATGCAGAAAGGCGGGAACAGCGCTCCTGAAGCAACTTGTAGTCGATGCCAGCCGTACGTGCGAACATGTCGATGGTGACACCCGGAGTCCAGACACCGCGGAGTGTCTTTGTGGCATCCATCTGGTAGTCGAAGATGTGGTTGAATTCCTGGCCCTCAAACACATACGGATGAGCCATTGCCTCTTCATCCTTGCCGATTTTATCAGCTGAGATGGAAAGGATTATTTCGGGATTTGTCTTGAACGCCGCAATGACTGCCTTATCAGCAAAATCAAGCAGGGATTTCTGTTTCTGGACGATGATGACCGGTTCGCCTTCATATTCAACAGCAGCGTCATACAGCGCCATACTGATTGCCATCACATCCTTCTGTGGATTTGTCACGATGAGCACGTGCTCACCTTTTTTCATGCCGCACACATCACGGATGACCGTACGTGCGCCTTCGATAATTTCATCTGGATAGAATTCTGCCATTTTTTAACTCCTGAATGTTTTGACGCAGCAGGAATCCGAAGCCACCGGATTGAAGTGCTGCGGATATGTTTATTTTCCCACGCAGAAGCGCGCGAAGATGTTTTCAAGAATATCGTCAGGACTCGTTTCGCCGGTAATTTCGGCAAGTGCATCCAGTGCGTCCTCAATGTCCTGGACGACGGCATCAAGTCCGAGACCGCTGTCACTGTCAGGTGCACACACGCCGAGCGCATGATTGAGCGAATCAAGAGCCTCGTCGACAGATGCTTTCTGGCGCGCAGAACCCAGTCCGGCCTGCTGCCTCGTCGTACTCACCTGGCGTGTGAGCAACTCGTAGACGCAGTTCATCAACTCAGTGATTCCTTCGCCGGTTTTTGCACTGATACGTATTTGCGGAACACGCGCAAAGTCCGGGTATCCGGTCTCAAACGCGTCGTCGGCTGACAGGGCATAATCCGGTCTGCCGTTTGTTACATCACATTTATTCCATATGAAGACAAGGCGCCGGGTAATGGATTTTGCCCCCGCGAGACGTTTCATGTTCGTGACATCTTCCGGCAGCAGTCCCTGTGTGGCGTCTGCCAGATAAAGAATGATATCAGCGTCTTCGGCAAGGTCAATGGAGCGCTCAACGCCAGACTGTTCAATGACATCATCTGACTCGCGCAGTCCTGCCGTGTCAAAAAGCCGTGCAGGAATACCACCGAAACTTACCCAGCTTTCAATCCAGTCACGGGTAGTACCTTCAATGTCAGATACTATCGCGCGCTCTTCTTTCAGGAGCAGATTGAACAGACTGGATTTTCCTGCATTGGTGCGGCCGCAAAGGACGATGCGCACACCGTCCTGGTAGAGTTTCTCGCCAGCCCACGTATCTGCAAGGCGGGAAAGAGAATCACGCGCCTCTATAAGTTCCGCGGGATCAAATGCGTCCGCAATTGTTTCTTCATCCTCAGGATACTCAATTTCAGCTTCGATTGACGCGGTAGTCCGTATCAAGAGGCCCTTTACCC
>JAZUFS010000445.1:0-3523 GCA_045640805.1 Treponemataceae bacterium | reverse complement strand
CGGTTTCTTTCATAAGACCATGTACTGCCGATGCAACACCTTAGTACATGAGTCTCGCATATTAAAGCAAGCCAGGTTCATCTGAACCGAGTCTGTTGACTTGCTGCGATTATTCGCTTGCTACTCCCCCATAGAGTTACTATAAGTATACTGATTTTTCGACCGAGTGTCAAAAAAAAGTGCCCCCGCCGGAACAGAGGCACCCGTCTTTCGCAAAGCTCCCGATTTCTGATTACCAGTTATCAGCACAAATTTCAAAGTATGCCTTGGGATGCGCACACACAGGGCATTCATCCGGGGCCTTAGTGCCGACGACGATATGACCGCAGTTACGGCACTCCCAGATTTTCACCTCACTGCGCTCAAACACCTTCTGCAACTCAATGTTTTCAAGCAGCGCGCGGTAACGCTCTTCGTGCCGCTTCTCAATCGCAGCAACCATCCGGAATTTAGCCGCAAGGTCAGGAAATCCCTCTTTCTCAGCAGTTTCTGCAAAACCTTCGTACATGTCAGTCCACTCGTGATTTTCAGCCTCTGCCGCAGCTTTCAGATTTGCTTCAGTATCCCCAATGCAGCACAATTCCTTGAACCACATCTTCGCATGCTCTTTCTCATTGTTCGCAGTGTTCTCAAAAAGAGATGCAATTTGCTCAAATCCGTCCTTTTTCGCCTGAGATGCAAAATACGTGTACTTGTTGCGTGCCTGACTCTCGCCTGCAAACGCCTCCATCAAATTTTTCTCTGTCTGAGTTCCTTCGTACTTATTCATAGTGTCCTCCAGTATGTAGGACATGCGCATATCTACACTAACAAGATACGAATGGCAGAGCAAAAAGGAAATAGAAAAAGATTGATGCCATGCAGGGCGTTCCCCTCCGCACGCGATGCGCGCTCCGGGTCGCCATGTTCCAGGTTCCAGCTCACGCTTCCAGCCTCCTCGCCCGCACGCGTGCTCCGGTGGCCGCTCCGCGCCTTCCACAGCGCTAACGCAGTTTGCTTTTCTGAATAAGCGCAGTGTGCGTTTGTGTGTACATGCAGTACACTTCTCTTATGCATATCAAAATGCTCAGACACAAAAAAAGCCCCGCTCCCTAACGGGAACGAGGCTTTCTTTGGGCGACCAGACTTATGAAAGCCCGGTCAGTTCAAATCAGCTTACTTTGAAAGAGCTGTTGCAACGTCGGGCCGTAACGGTGCTTCCGCACCGTTACTCCTCGAGTTGCAACACCACTTACTTCGTAAGTGCTGTTGCAACGTCGACGGCGATTGCTACTGTAGCACCGACCATCGGGTTGTTTCCGATTCCGAGGAATCCCATCATTTCAACGTGTGCTGGAACTGATGAAGAACCTGCGAACTGTGCGTCTGAGTGCATGCGTCCCATAGTATCTGTCATACCGTAAGATGCAGGACCTGCAGCCATGTTATCTGGATGCAGGGTGCGTCCTGTACCACCGCCAGATGCTACAGAGAAGTACTTCTTGCCTGCTTCAAGGCGTTCCTTCTTGTATGTACCTGCAACTGGGTGCTGGAAGCGTGTTGGGTTTGTTGAGTTACCGGTGATTGAAACGTCTACGTTCTCGTGCCACATGATTGCAACACCTTCGCGTACGTCGTCTGCACCGTAGCAGTTAACCTTTGCACGCTCGCCGTTTGAGTACGGGATCTTCTCGATGACCTTAAGCTCGCCTGTGAAGTAGTCGAACTGTGTCTTTACGTATGTGAAACCGTTAATGCGGCTGATGATCTGTGCAGCGTCCTTTCCGAGACCGTTCAGGATAACGCGGAGTGGCTGCTTGCGGACCTTGTCTGCCTTCTGTGCAATCTTGATTGCGCCTTCAGCAGCTGCGAATGATTCGTGTCCTGCGAGGAATGCGAAGCACTGTGTCTCTTCACGAAGAAGACGTGCTGCGAGGTTTCCGTGACCAAGACCTACCTTTCTGTCTTCAGCTACAGAGCCAGGAATACAGAATGACTGAAGTCCGATACCGATTGCCTCTGCAGCATCAGCAGCATTCTTGCAGCCCTTCTTGATTGCGATAGCAGCACCGCAGACATATGCCCACTTTGCGTTCTCGAAGCAGATTGGCTGTGTTTCTTCTACAGTCTTGTATGGGTTGATTCCTGCCTTGTCGCAGATTTCCTTTGCTTCTTCGATTGAAGCAATGCCGTTCTCATTCAGAGCCTTTGTAATTTTAGCGATACGGCCGTCGTAGTTTTCAAATGTGATCTTTTCTGCCATTTTCTATTCCTCCGTACCTTATTCCTTGCGTGGGTCAATGAGCTTTACGGCGCCCTGCTCTTCTGTAGTGCGTCCGTATGAACCGCGTGCCTTATCCATTGCTGTTGCAGGATCGTCACCCTTCTTGATGAATTCCATCATCTTACCGAAGTTCAGGAACTTGTAACCGATGATTGCACCGTCCTTATCGACAGCAACCTTCTCTACATAGCCTTCAGCCATTTCGAGGTAGCGTGGTCCGTTGAGCTTTGTTGCGAACATTGTTCCAACCTGTGAGCGCAGTCCCTTTCCAAGGTCTTCGAGAGAAGCACCGACCTTAAGTCCGTCTTCTGAGTAAGCTGACTGTGTGCGTCCGTAAACAATCTGCAGGAACAGCTCGCGCATTGCTGTGTTGATGGCATCGCAGACGAGGTCTGTATTGAGGGCCTCAAGAATTGTCTTTCCGATGAGGATTTCAGAAGCCATAGCAGCTGAGTGTGTCATACCTGAGCATCCGAGTGTCTCAACGAGAGCTTCCTGAATGACACCATCTTTTACGTTGAGTGTCAGTTTACAGCAGCCCTGCTGAGGTGCACACCAACCGATACCGTGTGTAAAACCTGAAATGTCTTTAACTTCTTTTGCCTGTACCCACTTTCCTTCTTCAGGAATTGGAGCAGGTCCGTGATAGGCGGCCTTAGCCAATGGACACATGTGTTCCACTTCTGCCGTATACGTCATATGTATCTCCTTCAAAATTGATTGAAATTCTATAAATAAAAATATAGCGAATTGTATATAAAAAATCTATAGCAATCCGCAACAGGTGGATGAGCCCTGCACGAAAAAAAAACGCGGCGAACCGTAAGTCCACCGCGCTTATTTCAAATCAGTTCAACTTATTTGTTGCAGAGATCTTTCAGTGCCTTTCCAGCCTTGAACTTTGGAGCGTTCTTTGCAGGGATATTTACAACAGCCTTTGTGAGTGGGTTGTGTCCCTTGCGTGCCGGGCGCTTTGCTACTTCAAAAGTACCAAAACCGATAAGCTGTACTGAGCCACCCTTTGCAAGTTCTGCTGATACTACTTCTGTAAAAGCCTTTACAGCAGCTTCAGCATCCTTCTTTGTTGAGCCTGTCTTTTCTGCGATTGCATTTACCAGTTCTACTTTGTTCATACAACAATTCTCCTTTATTCGTGCGTTGCAAGAATTACTTAAGTTACATCTATACTATAACCCACAAAAAGCGATAACGCCAGTAAATTCCGCGTTTTTTGAGGATTTTTTTATTTTACTGCCCTAT
>JAZUFS010000444.1:0-28782 GCA_045640805.1 Treponemataceae bacterium | reverse complement strand
GAGCACTTCAGCCGGGCTTCCAAAGTCTATGTCTCTGTTCGGGAAGACCAGCGCGAGGTTTTCAGCATACTTCTTTGACAGTTCCAGTTCGTGCATGGCAATCCAGACCGGCGTGCCTGTGCTTGTGCTGAAGTCGCGCAGGAACTGCATGGCGCTGTGTTTCTGTGCGTCTTCCATGGCGAACATCGGCTCATCCATAAAGACGGAGCGCGAGCCGTACAGCACGCTGAACGCCATGAGCACCCGCTGCATCTCACCCTTTGAAATGCCGTTGAGCTTTTTGCCGAGTACGCTGCCCAATTCAAAGACCTTGAGCACGTCGTCATAGAATGATGCACTGAGTTTTGCGTCTTTTGCTTTCTTTGAAGAACCTGCCTTGAAGAAACCGTTACCGAACACCTGTTCGAGCAGCGGACCTACAGGATCGTCTGTCTCAAACTCCATGTTCTGGAAGATGAAGCTGGCAAGCTCATCGCGCTTTTCAGGTGTTGCGTGTGAAATGTCTTCGCCGAAAAGGCGGACTGTTCCCTGCTGGGGAGCAACGCGTCCGCCTGCAAGCAGCAGGAAAGTAGACTTGCCGCTTGCGTTCGGGCCTATCAGGCTGGTAAAGCCTGAAGGAAGCTCGGCCGTAAAGTAGTCGAATACGGGCTGATTCAGGATTGGCTGGCCGTTTTCGTCAACTTCAATCTCGCCAACCTCCGGATATGTGTAGCTTACATTGTCAAAAGAAAGAAATGCCATGTTTCAACCTGCAGTAAAATTACTTGGCGTTTCCAAGACACACCCAGGTTTTACCGTCAAGATTAACCCAAAGTTTGTCATATGAACCGATGTTTGATAAATCGTTGTGTCCGGAATCCATTGTTGCTTTAACGTTTCCGCTTGAACCAGTCTGGGCAAGCCAGAAATCAGGCGGCCAGGTGGTTTGGTCATTCTGATCAATTACTATATAATTATCTTCTGTGATGATGTTTGACACATTCTGATAATAATCATCTGAAGAATAGTAGTGCGTACCAAGCATGAACGCATCTGGAATTGTGTCAGAAGAAGTTACCTCGTGCCATCCATATTCATATGTCTTGTTTTTAACTGACCAGCAATCATTTTTTACGTGGAAAGTGTTGTCACCTTTATCGCTTAATTCGAGAAGATCGACATAACTGTTCATCAATATAGAGTCATAATCCCACGTCTGCCAGACAGTTTTCTTTCCATTTGAATAAGAAAGGATGTAGATATTTCTCAGGGTGAGCTTTGCCTCGAAAGCATTATCCTGCATAGAACTGAGAACCAGTGTTTTATCTCCGTTCAGAAGTCCTCCACAACCGGTAAATGAAAAAATAAGAATTAAAGTAAAAACAAGTACAGATAATCTGTTAAAAATCTTTTTCATATCAGAGCCCCCAGAATTCTTCTTTGCTCATACCATCAATCAGGTAGAATGCCAGACCGACAGAGAATCTGTCGTACCAGTATGTTGAATCACCAATACCGAGCAACTGCAGAGAGTATTGGGTCTTAATAGCTATCTTGTAGCTGATAGGTGTGTATAGACCAACGTTGAAACTGCAGTTAAAACCTACAGGTTCGTCATCTGATGATGAGCTGGAAGATGATGAACCAAGCGAGATATTCTGCAGGTGATATGTCTGGGTGCCGGACTTCATTGGAGTACCGCCTGAATAGAAGGCTGGTCCAACCTGTAATCCATAGAAGAAGAAGTTCTTCTTTCCCAGCAGTTTTAATTCCTTGTCGAATGTTATACCGAAATCAAGTCCAATGATGATATCATCAACTGCAGGAATTGTATGACAGCCAATACCCATGCCAAAGCCCGGGAACTTCAACTCAGCACCTGCATCTCCTCCAATACCGGTAGCAGCGCCTTTTGAGTATGTTCCTGCGGCCCATATTCCTGGTCCCATGCCAAGCTCTGGCTGCAGATAATACTGAAGTTCTTTCTGCTCGGCTTTCTTGCGCTCAGCTTCTTTCTTTGCCTCTTCAGCCTGCCGTGCTGCTTCCTGCTTTTTCTCTTCCTGCCGGATTTCATTTACGGCAACTGTTTCGCCGATTCCCTGCATATCAGTAATAGGGTAGTACTGCAGGCTCATGTTTTCGTCGTGCAGTTTCTCAAATCTGAGTGACTTATTGTCAGAAGTACGGAGGAGCCGGTATTCCAGCGGACAGATGATGTAACTTGACGGATAATCATCATCATCCGGCATGATGGTGTAATCAAGTTCGAGAGTCAGGAACGGTGTTCCCATACGGAACATTGCGTCGTAAATATCATACGTTGCAGCATATTCTTCAAAAGCAGCCGGTGTAGTCAGGTCAGGCTTTTTTTCGCCGGTAACGTTTTCGTATGACAGATTGACGGAAGTGACTTCACATGAATCGTTGAACATCGAGAAGTTAATGGAAGCATTCCATGAATATGAGTTGACGTTATATGATGAAATGTTGAATATTTCCGGATTAGACAGTGATGACAGTGTGAATGTGTCTTTTGACAGATTCTTCAGGTCATTCCTGATATCAGCCAGCAGAGCTGTCAAAGTCGCATCTGTTGCAGCTTTAGCATTTGCTATGTTGGTTTCTGCTTCCTGGTTGCACTGTCTTCTGAGTTCTGTATTCGTATTGATAAGCATCTGCCGGTAATCTTGATTCATGACACCATTCTGATAAAAGGCAGCCGGATAATTCGCCGGATTATCAGGATCTATGTAACCGGCTATATACTCGTTGTCAGCCTGCAGCCAATATGATTCAATCTCAGCATTGACCTGATTGTAAATCTGCATGTAAGCTGCTTTCTTATTCTCAATAAGTGTGATGCGCTCTTCTGCAGACATGTTCTGTGCACGTTTTGCCCGTACAGCAGCTGCAATCGTATCTGCCTCTGCTGACAGCTGGCCGAGTTTCTTTGTTGCTTCCGCAGAACGGGCTGTTGCGGCCATTGCTTCTTCATCCGCTTTCTGCTTCTGTTCCAGCAGTCGCTGTGCCTTCACTTTTGCGGCTTGCTGGCGCTGCTCGTACAGCTGCTTTTCCGTTTCTGCCGCAGCCTTCTTTGAAAGGGCGTCCTGGTTGGTAAGCGCGTCTGCCGTGTTCAGGCTTGCGAGCTCTTTATTGAGTGCATCAATTGTTGCCTGATAACTTGCAGCTTCCTGCTTTGCAAGAAGAATCTGGTCATCAAGCGTTCCGTCTGTATTATTTGACAGTGTGTAGATACCGAGTGTTGTGAGGTTGACACCGAGCTGCGGTGCCAGCTTTACGATGCTTGCATTGATTGCTGATTCCTGCAGGTCGGTTGCCTTTTCGATGTTGCTTATTGTACTGGTGGCTTCTTCACGTCCTGTTGTAAGGTTCGTGATGCTTACTGCCAGCTGATATGTACTGCCTGTCTTTGTTACGGTTACGAAAACGCCGTAGTTTGCGTCCTGCAGCATGCCGGCTTCAATAACTGCGCGGGAACCGTCATACGCGCCAGATTCAACTTTTTTCTGGATTTCCTGAATCTTCGCAGTGTTCTCAAAATTGACCGGCGTCATACCGGTGAACAGTTTGAGGCTTGATTTAAGCGGTGCAGAAACAGCTGATGGCAGCCATGCGCGCTCACTTACATCAACGTTCATCATTGCAGGTTCAAGCATGAAAAAGCTTTTGTCTTCCATTCCCTTGCCCGTATAGTAGTCGCTTGCAAATACAGCGGCTGTCATCATGGCAAGAAGCAGAATGATGAAAAGTTTTTTTCCTTTTGAATATTTCATAAAACAAGCTCCGTGCTTTTATGTATTGTTTACAGATCAGTTACTGTTCATTTCTGCATTGAATTCGTCAGCAACATTCGCGTTTATCTCATCTACAAGTCCGGCAAGTCCGCGCTGGCGGGCTTTGTCCAGAGAATATGCTGCCGACTTACCGAGTGCACATGACCAGGTAAAAATTGCCCGTCCGTCTTTGTTGATGAGGTTCAGCTCTAGTGAAGGATATACCATGACAAGCTCGCCTTCATAGACTGCGTTGTCCTCGATGATTGCTTCCAGAGTATATATTCCCTTTTTAGATACTGTAAAGCCAAGCCCTGTGAACACCGTAGAAAGACATGATGTCACGGTATTTGACGAGTCACCTGATACATCCAGAAGAAGGGTGGCGTTTGTGTACACTGCCTTCTGGCGGGCAGGAATGGAACCGATGATATCACGGTCTGAATCGTATTCCTTTTCATGTTCCGGTGAAATGAGTCTTCCCGTCTCAAGTGCAGTCAGGAATGGATACGCGGCGTCATATGCAGCCTGCAGGTAGTGCAGGGAAATGAAAGGTTCTTCTTCAGCTTCTGCTTTATCGTAAAAGCCCATGAACTCGCGTTTAGCCTGATCTATGACAGGAACATACTGCGTCCATGCTTCTTCTCTGTTGATGTATCCTACTGCATACCACTTGTTCTCTTTTTCCGAGAACCAGCCTTCAGTAAGCTCAAGACCGAACAGGTCAACGTTTGATGAGAGCTGTACGAGGTTTGAGTAATCGAATGTATCAAGAGTTTTAAGGGCAGTGAGGTTTGCCTGTACGTTTGTGCTTATATAACGCGCAATTGCCTGAACAGCCATTGTCTGTGCTTCCTGTTCAGAACTGCCTTCACCAAGTTCAGCAATGTAATCTGTGCGCGGGAAAACTGCATCGGGTTCAGGCAGCCAGTCCGGCATGGGAATCGGTTCCGGAGTTGATGCACATGAAGTGAGCGCCAGGAGAACCAGGACTATGCATGTGATGGAAGAAAAACGTTTCATGATAAACTTCTCCTTATACGAAGAGTATAGTCGTTTTTTAGCATATTTAATAGAAAAAAACTATAAATCTGTCAAAAAATTTTTTTTTTAATGGAAATAATAAAATTAGTGTTGCATTTTGATACCTAGGGTGTTACATTCATAACAACTACGATAAATTCCATATGGAGGAGTTTTTGAAATGAAAAAGAGTGTAATCATTCTTACCGTTCTTATGGCAGCTGTTCTGCTCACATCATGTGTCACAACATCACCTGATATCAAGGGAACAGGCGCTGAACTTGCAGTAAACAAACCAGTTATTATTGATTATAAGGGAGCTGCTTTAGGAGCAGATATTCCTGGCTGGGTTACAGATGCTGCAAACGGCGATAATGAAGCAGTAAAGGCTTCTTTGAAGCTTAATGGAAAGAAGATCTGGGTTCTTACAAATACCGGTGATGACCTTGATATGCTTAAGTTGTGGACAGATCAGGTTGATGCACGTGCTCAGATTGCTTCTGGTATCGAGCAGACTGTTGCTGACCTTATTACAGCTGAGATGAATGCAAAGCAGGCAGATGAGTCTTCAAAGCAGAAGATGGTTGATGAGTTCTCTTCACGTGTAACAAACATCACTCTTCAGGGTCTTGATAAGCATACTGACTACTGGACATATACACGCAGAGTAAAGACTGGCGTTAAGAAGCCAAAGACAGACGATGACTACATCGAAGGCTATACATACCTTGTTGTCTTCACAATGGATGAAGCACTGTTCCAGCAGCAGCTTGAAGCAGCTTTCTCTGATGTTGAAGATAACGACAATCAGTCAGAACTGCTCCGCGAAGTTGTAACTTCACAGCTTGCAAACAAGCTTGAAATGTACGCTGCTGACTAAGCAAGTCCCCGCACATCCCTAAGACATATGGGATAATAAAAGCCCGGCATATCATTGAACGCCGGGCTTTTTTTCTGCTGGTTTCCGTATGCTAAACCGCACTTGCCTGTGAATTAGCATTATTCTACGAAAAGTAGTAATATATTACGAAAACTTTCAAAAATCTTTCTATTTTTTTGTACTTTTGCGCTTTCAATTTCTATATTACATAACGCACTTTTGATGAATCACCACGGGAGACGTTCTCCCTGATACGTCAGGAACAATGGCCGTTCTTCTACGGGCAGCTCGGTGTCGAGTACCGTGTGAAGTATTCCTCTGGCAGATTCTTCCGGTGTTATGTCGGCTTCGTCTTCATAAAAGCCTTTTATGTGAGACTTGACCCATCCCGGATGCATCTGAATTACCCGCCCACCTTTTTCGCGGATATTGTTGTAAACGAGCGCGCCCTGCATGTTGTTTGCGGCTTTAGACATGCCGTAACCCCACCATCCGACCCGGTAGCAGTCGTGGATGCTGCCAGCCTCAGACGATATGTCAACAATCGTCTTGAGCGTACTTTTCATTACAAGAGATGACAGCGCATTGGAAACACGGAGGGGTCCCACTGCGTTCACATTAAAAATGTCGAGGATCTGGTTGAAGTCAATATCATCACCCAGTTCTTTTTCCATGTCGCCAAGAATGCCGGCGTTATTGATTACAAGATCAAGATGAGGCACAAGGGAGGCAACCAATTTGGCCATATTCGCAACAGACTCATCCTTTGAAACATCGAGTTCAAGGATGTTGAGCGTATCGGAATATTCATTCTTCAGCGCGTCTACCTGCTTTTCAGCAGGGTTCAGCCTGCAGGCAACTACGGTAAATCCGCGGGCAAGCAGGTTTTTGACGAGGGCGAGACCAACACCACGGTCTGCGCCGGTAACCAAAGCATAATTCATACAAAAAGCATAGCACCGTTTGGCGCTGTGAGCAAATTTTCTCTTTTTTTGCGAAAAAAACGCAAGATTTTTTTTATCGTGACAATATATGTCCCGGTAGATTTCATATAGTGAATTGTACATTACCAATTTTACCAGTAAGGAGATTAGAAACATGAAAACATCAGACACAATTTACGAAAACGCTCTCACAGAAGAACAGCTCGCATTTGCAGAAGCCAACTACGGACTTGTAAGTAAGGCGTGCGAATCATTCCATGTCCCGGAAGACCTGTATCAGGATTGCCTGCAGGCGGGCTGGGAAACGCTCTTGAGAAAAATTCCGGACTACGATGCATCCCGGGCAAAGTTTTCAACGTTCATTTTCCCCTGGCTCAGAAACACGTTCAACGACGTCATCAAGGAGAATGGTGACTGCATGACCTATAAACCCAGAAAAGCCGTCATCCGGATGGTGAGCATAGACAAGCCGTTTGGCCGTGATGCCGATGGGAATACATGCACTCTGAGCGAACTGCTTCCGGGAGCTGCTGACACGGAAGAAGATGCCGTCTCAAACATGCTTACCGGCCAGCTGTATCGTTGCCTCGACAGACTCGATTCCCGTGAGCGGTTCATCCTTGAACGGTATTTCAATCTCGGAAACCGGTTCGACAGCAGTTGGAGCCTTCGCGAAATTGCCGTTGCGCTTGGAACGACACGCACGACAGTAAGCAACGTCATGGCACGTGCTCAGGAAAAGTTGCGCTGTATGCTGGAATACGGTTCCGGTATGCGTCACGCTGCATAAACATAGCGGCCGTGTCATCATCCGCTGGAAAAAAGTACATCCGATAAAAAATTCTCCCTTGAAGAAATCGGTAGATAACTGTATTCTAGATAGTAGACTATTTTAAATCTAAAATTCCCATACGTGTCGGCTTTTGCCCCGCGCTCCGGGAGTCTGCGATTTCTAATATTTTTTATAGGAGGACATAATGTCCAGAAAAAAGATGTCAATGGATGGTAACCAGGCCGCCGCTCATGTAGCATACGCCTTTACCGAAGTTGCAGGTATTTACCCTATCACCCCGTCATCACCAATGGCGGACTTTGTTGACCAGTGGTCAGCAAACGGTCAGAAGAACATCTTCGGCTCACAGACAAAAGTTATTGAAATGGAGTCTGAAGCCGGTGCTGCAGGTACTGTTCACGGTTCACTTGCTGCTGGTGCTCTTACAACAACATTCACCGCATCTCAGGGTCTTCTCCTGATGATTCCGAACATGTACAAGATTGCCGGTGAGCAGCTCCCTGGTGTTTTCCACGTTTCAGCACGCTGTGTTGCTTCACAGTCTCTGAACATCTTTGGTGACCACAGTGACGTTTATGCTTGCCGCCAGACTGGTTTTGCAATGCTCGCTGAGTCAAACCCACAGGAAGTCATGGACCTCGCTCCAGTAGCTCACCTTGCTGCTATTGAAGGAAAGGTTCCATTCCTGAACTTCTTCGACGGTTTCCGTACATCACACGAAATCCAGAAGATTGAGATGTGGGATTATGCAGACCTGAAAGACATGTGCAACATGGACGCTGTAAAGGCATTCCGCGCACACGCCCTCAATCCTAATCATCCTGCTATGCGCGGTTCACACGAAAACGGAGACGTTTTCTTCCAGCACCGCGAAGCATGCAACACAGCTTATCTTGACCTGCCAGAGACTGTTAAGAAGTACATGGCTAAGATCAATGCAAAGCTGGGTACAAACTATGACCTGTTCAACTACTACGGTGCTGCAGATGCAGACCGCGTAATCGTTGCAATGGGTTCATTCTGCGACGTTGCAGAAGAAGTAATCGACTACCTGAACGCTAAGGGCGAGAAAGTCGGTCTCATCAAGGTACGCCTGTACCGCCCATGGGTTTCTGAAGCATTCCTCAAGGTTCTGCCAAAGACATGCAAGAAGCTCGCTGTTCTCGACCGCACAAAGGAACCAGGTTCACTTGGTGAGCCACTCTTCCTTGATGTTGCAACAACACTGCGCGAAGCAGGCCTCGACGGCATCAAGCTTTGCGGCGGCCGCTATGGTCTGGGTTCAAAGGATACTCCGCCATCAAGCGTATTCGCTGTATTCACAGAGCTCGCAAAAGATGCTCCTAAGGCACGCTTCACACTCGGTATTACCGATGATGTTACAAACCTCTCACTGCCAGAAGTTAAGCCAGCTCCAATCACTGCAGCAGAAGGTACTGTAGAATGCAAGTTCTGGGGTATCGGTGGTGATGGTACTGTTGGTGCAAACAAGGACTCAACAAAGATCATCGGTGACCATACAGACAAGTTTATCCAGGCATACTTCCAGTATGACTCAAAGAAGACAGGCGGTATCACAATTTCTCACCTGCGCTTCGGTGATAAACCGATCAAGTCACCATACTACATCAACCAGGCAGACTTCGTAGCATGTCATAACCAGTCATATATCCTCAAGGGATACAAGATGGTTCAGGATGTTAAGAAGGGCGGTACATTCCTCATCAACTGTCAGTGGGATGATGCAGAACTCGACAAGAACCTGCCGGCAGCTGCAAAGAAGTACATTGCTGACAACAACATCACAGTTTACACAATCGACGCTGTAGACATCGCAACAAAGATTGGTCTTGGCAAGAGAACTTCAACAGTTCTTCAGTCAGCATTCTTCAAGCTTGCTAACGTTCTTCCAGCAGAAGAAGCAGTCAAGTACATGAAGGAAAAGGTTGTTGCAAAGTTCAGCAAGAAGGGCCAGGAAGTCGTAGACATGAACTGCCAGGCTATCGACCAGGGTGCTGGTGCACTCCATAAGGTTGAAGTTCCTGCTTCATGGGCTAACCCACCGGCAGACGCTCCAAAGGCTAAGCTCGAAGGCGAGGCAAAGACTGTAGAAATGGTCGAGAAGCTGATGAACCCAATCGCCCTGATGGACGGTGATTCACTCCCAGTTTCAGCATTCAAGGATTGCGCAGACGGCCAGTTCGAACTCGGTGCTTCAGCATACGAGAAGCGCGGTACAGCTGTTAACGTTCCAAAGTGGGACGCAGCAAAGTGTATCCAGTGTAACAACTGTGCATTCGTATGTTCACACGCAACAATCCGCCCATACCTGCTCTCAGACGCAGAAATCAAGGCAGCTCCTGCAGGACTCGTTGCAGTTGATACAAAGCCGAAGCCAACAGCATACAAGTACACAATGTCTGTATCTCCTCTCGATTGTATGGGATGCGGTGAGTGTGTCACTGTATGTCCTACAAAGGCTATCGAAATGGTTCCACAGGAAAGCCGCATCGAAGAGCAGCCAGTATGGAACTACCTCGTCAAGAACGTCTCAAAGAAGACAGACGCTGGTATCAACGAAGATACAGTCAAGGGCAGCCAGTTCAACCAGCCTCTGCTTGAGTTCTCAGGCTCATGCGCAGGTTGTGCTGAAACATCATATGCCCGCCTGATTACACAGCTCTTTGGTGAGAACATGTTCATCTCTAACGCAACAGGTTGTTCTTCAATCTGGGGTGGTCCAGCTGCTACATGTCCTTACACAATCAACAAGGATTCTAAGAAGGGTCCGGCTTGGGCTAACTCACTGTTCGAAGACAATGCTGAGCATGGTCTTGGTATGTACATGGGACAGAAGTTCATCCGCAACAACCTCATCGAAAAACTCAATGAGATTGCAGCTGGTGACAAGGCATCTGCATCACTCAAGGAAGCAATCGCCAAGTTCCTTGAGACAAAGGACAGCACACTCGCTAACGTAGAGCCAACAAAGGCACTCATTGCTGAACTCGAGAAACTCGACTGCAGCTGCAAGGATGAAATTCTTGAGAAGAAGGACTACCTCAACAAGAAGTCAGTCTGGATCATGGGTGGTGACGGCTGGGCCTACGATATCGGTTACGGCGGACTCGACCACGTTCTCGCTTCTGGCGAAAACATCAACGTCATGGTATTCGATACAGAAATGTACTCAAATACAGGTGGACAGGCATCTAAGGCTTCTAACATCGGTGAAGTCTGCCAGTTCGCTGCTGCCGGAAAGGAAATCAGCAAGAAGAGCCTCGCAGAAATCGCTATGAGCTATGGTTACGTTTACGTAGCACAGATTGCTCTTGGTGCAAATCCTGCTCAGGCACTCAAGGCTATTAAGGAAGCTGAAGCTTACAATGGTCCATCCCTCATCATCGGATACGCTCCTTGTGAACTCCATGGTGTTAAGGGCGGTATGAACCACTGCCAGGACGAAATGAAGGCTGCTGTTGCAGCTGGATACTGGAACCTGTTCAGCTTCAACCCTGCTCTCAAGGCAGAAGGCAAGAACCCATTCACACTGACATCAAAGCCAGGCGATGGTTCTTACCAGGCATTCCTTGCCAACGAAACACGCTACTCTTCTCTGAGCCGCAAGTTCCCGGATCGTGCAGAACTCCTCTTCAAGAAGAACGAAGAGACAGCTATTGCACGCTACGAGCACTTATTGAAGTTGGTAGAGCTCTATAAGTAAGATTGATTCAGGAGAGGGAGACTTCTCCTGATTGGTCAGTCTTTCCGGTTTACCGGAAGATGAAGGCCCCTGTACTGACGAAGTGCAGGGGCTTTTTTTATACTCTGGCAGCTTATCTCTTATGTCCGCTTCTGTATTCGCTTGGTGAGACGCCTTGTACTTTCCGGAACGCCTTTGAAAAGTACAGGCTGTTGTCAAAGCCGAGTGAGTTTGCGATGGCGTTCATTGAGAATGAGGAATCTTCGAGCAGTCGGCATGCCTGCTTGATGCGGTACTCGGTCAGGTATTCCTTTGGCGAAACACCGAGCACGGACTGAAAGCAGCGGAAAAGCTGGCTCCGGCTGACTCCTATGTATGCGGCAATATCCTCAATGCTTATGGGATACGAATAGTTTTCCACAATGTATTCAACAGCATGCTTTACATAAAGCTGTGCTACGGAATGGACGGGCTCTGTTCCAGCATCATTGACGAACAGGGCCAGTATTTCATACAGGTGTCCGGTCATCTGGATTGTGCTGGTAAAACCGTTTCCGCGTGCATCGCAGACGGCGTGAATCAGTTCCTCTATCCGCTGCCCCTGCGGCTCATCACGGATATAGGGTGCATCCTGAGTGAAATCTGTCGCGCCGAGAATCAGACTGGCGTCGGGACCGTTGAAGCCAATCCACGCATACTCCCAGGGGTCTGCCTTGTCAGCGTAATAGGTGATTTCGCGGTTAGGGTAGGCGAGGAAGCAGTCGCCTGCAGAAAGATGATATTCCTTGTTTCCGCATACGTATGTTCCGCTTCCTGAAATGATGTAATGAATGAGATAGTGGTCGCGGATGCCTGGTCCCCACTGATAGAGCGGTTCACACTTCTGGAAGCCAACGTTGTAGACGGAAAGGGACATCAGCTCTTTGCCTGCTGTTTTGTACGATGTCTTGAACGGGACAGATGCAGTTGAAGCCGTGCTTGAAACAACATAATCCAGCTGGATGAGTGTTTTCCCGTCCGGCAGCGTATATTCGTTATGGCTGAACAGTTCGTAAGCATATTCCAGAAGACGGGATGAAAGGGTGTCTTCATTGATTCCGCTCTGGTTTTCCGCATAAAAACTGCAGCAGACAAACTGCGGTTTTACTTTGCTGACTACATTGAGGAAAAAGCCGTACCCCATTTTTTCAAGGGGTATGTGTGAAATAAGAAGATCCCGCTGTGGCAGATTCGGGATGACAACCTGTTCATTCTTTGTGTTGATGACGCTGACCGTCTTGTACTTACCCTGCGGAATGATGGCCGCAATCTCGTTTTCAGGGGCTTCCCCGAGAATGAGAACGCTTGTGGCGGGATATCGTTTCAGCTGTGATTCCAGTAAATCAGTCATTATGCATTCAGTATAACAGAAAATGCAACAAAATTACATATCGATTAAACATAAAACGATATGCAGCACGTGTTTCTGATGGTAGTATGAAGATGTAAGGAGCCGCGGGCGCTTATAAGGAGGCGTGATAAAAAGTACGTCCATGTACTTTTTATCACTGTAGTTTGCCCACGCGTTGCATGGTCAAACTACGATTCTCGCCATCCATGGCTCGCCGCTGCCGCGGGCGCTTATAAGGAGAATGATATGGCAATTTTAGTTACTGGTGGTGCCGGATTTATCGGAAGCCACACGGTTGTTGAACTTCAGAACGCCGGTTATGACGTCGTTGTTCTTGATAATCTCGTAAACTCAAGCGAGAAGTCACTTGAGCGTGTACAGAAAATTACTGGAAAGAAGGTTCCTTTTTATAAGGCAGATATTCTTGACCGCGATGCTCTGAATAAAATCTTCGACGCAGAAAAGATTGATTCTGTCATCCATTTTGCGGGACTTAAGGCTGTCGGCGAATCTGTTGCAAAGCCATGGGAGTATTACCAGAACAATATTGCGGGAACACTGACTCTTGTTGATGTCATGAGGCAGCACGGATGCAAGAACATCATCTTCTCTTCATCAGCTACTGTGTATGGCGACCCGGCGTTCATCCCGATTACGGAAGAATGCCCGAAAGGACAGTGCACCAATCCGTACGGCTGGACAAAATCAATGCTGGAGCAGATTCTGTCTGACATTCAGAAAGCAGATCAGGAATGGAACGTTATCCTGCTCAGATACTTCAACCCGATTGGCGCGCACAAGTCTGGAACAATGGGAGAAAACCCGAACGGCATTCCTAACAATCTGATGCCGTATGTAACGCAGGTTGCAGTCGGAAAGCTCAAGGAACTCGGCATATTCGGCAACGACTACGACACACATGACGGAACTGGTGTCCGCGACTACATCCATGTTGTTGACCTTGCTGTCGGTCACGTTAAGGCACTGAAAAAGATTGAGGAAAAGGCAGGCCTCTGCATCTATAACCTGGGAACAGGCCAGGGATATTCAGTTCTTGATATCGTAAAGAACTTTGAGGCTGCAACCGGCGTTAAAGTACCGTATGTCATAAAGCCACGCCGCCCTGGTGATATTGCTACCTGCTATGCAGACCCGGCAAAGGCAGAGCGTGAGCTTGGCTGGAAGGCAGAGCGCGGTATTAAGGAGATGTGCGAAGACAGCTGGAGATGGCAGTCAAACAATCCTAACGGATATGCTGACTGATTTTGTTTCAGCAGGATAAATTGACGACGAAGGCCTCCGGAAGGGGGCCTTTGCTTATTTTAACAATGCTTTGGAAAGCAGTTCTTTTTCTTCTTCTGAAAGCGACAAATCAATAGCAGCCTGTTCAGGGGATATTCCGTATTTTGTAACAAGTAATACGGCTGCCTCAACAGAAGCTTCTTGTCTACCTTCTTGTCTACCCTCTAGTCTACCCTCTAGTCTACCCTCTTCGAGACCAAGGATTCTGCCTTCCTGACGTCCTTCTTCAAGACCTATTTCCCGGGCTTCTCTTTTTTCGTATTCTATTTCCCATGCTAATGTCATGTACTCTTTTCTCCATTCTGCATTTCTTTTATTGAATTCTACTGCTTTCTGTATTTCTGAGGTGTAATCATCTTGCGGTTCTTTCGTTTCCAGATACAGTAAAAATGACCGTAAACCACTTTTATTCAGTTTATCACAGTCTTTCAGATTTATGAAGATTTTATGTGTGCCGTCAGCGTAATCTGGTGAATCAGGAATATCAAGAGTGGTCTTAACCTGATATACAGGCTGATGATAACCGAATTGATCAAAATCGCATATGAAGATAATATACGTCTCTTTTAATTTCGCATAATCCATATTGTGATTCAGTGAATCGATATCCATTGTGCTCTGGTAATACCGCATTCGTTTGGTAAGATTCTTTTTCCTGACGGTCTGTAATTCAACATCGAAGAGTCGTTTGTTATCCTCTGCAGCTACATCCAGTCGGATTCCGTGAGATTCATACGTGCCGGTATACTGCCGTTCTGCTTCAGAGACGATAATGCTTTTAATCTGCATTCCGAGAAGTCGCTGAATCATTTCCTTGCAAAATTCTGGGCGGCTCATAATCTTACAGAACAGAAAGTTATCTGTAATTTCCAGATCCTCATAGCTTTTGGCGTATTGTCCCGTTTTCTCTTTTTCCATGTGTTCCTCCGTAAAAAGTGGATACTTCTTTTTACGAAAGGGAAGGGCACTTTTGTCAGATTATTGAGGAAATAGTTTTTTTATGATGGAGACTTGACTATTGTTCGGGGGGCTACGCTCGTTTATAGAAACAATAGGAGTTTCCATGTGCTACCGTTTATGCGGTGTTCTATTAGGAGAAAAAGATGAAGAAAATTCTGTTCCCCCTGTTAATTGTGTGCATGGTATTCGCTTGCCTCGACGGACGAAACTGAACAGATGGAGCATTACTATTTTGTTAAAAAGAATAGTGATGATGAGTATGTGGTTCTGAATTATAACAAAAGTTTGCTCTCTGAAAACCGTTCAACTGTAAGGGCTGGTTTTACACTTGGATATGGCGATTATGAAATAAAGATAAACGGTAATATACAGAAAAAAAACTATAGTACCACGCAGCTTAAAGATTCATTTTACAATTTACGATGGGATATTAATTATTCTACCGAATCATCCAGCAGAGAAATGCTTGATTTGATTTTGCAGGAGCAACCGATTCAAATCAGAAAGAGCAACACGGTTTACACACTTAATACTTCTGGAATCTATTCAGAAATTTTTAAGTTTGGGATTTCCATGGAAGAACTTGACTACGCCCTCTCCAATGAGGAATTCTAACTGCTGTTGTAATGTAACGAAGGCCTCCGGAAGGGGGCCTTTTTTATTGATACAGGTCGTCAATGACAGAATCGAGCATGCCGCGGAAAATCTGCAGCTGGTTCTGCGTCTGAAGTCGGCCGGCGAGGAGCGCATCCAGGTCATCGAAGTATGAGTTTGCTACACGCAGCATGTTCTGGATGCCGGCCCGGTTGTAAATGGCCGTTCCCTGAAAGCAGCTTACGTAGTTTGAAAGCGCGTTGTAGAAATACGTGAGCAGTTCCTTTCGTGACGGAGCGGGCTGAATACGGCTGATATGTCCTGAAGTGACTATATTGGTGTGTATCGTTTCGTGGTCAACTTTTGCCGTGAATCGTGAACGCTGGCCAGGTATGTTCCCCGGGTTCTCAGTCTGGGACAGCGTTTCTGAAACGGCGACAATCCGTTTTCCGCCGCAAAGTCCATCCGCGGACAGGAGATGCTCGACAGCAGAGCCGTACCGCGGATTCTTGTGGTAACTTTCAGAAACGAGCAGTTTTACGAGCAGGGCAAACTTTTCGTTCTCGACCTGCCACAGACGCTGGGGCATCATGAGGAGACGAGCCATTATTTCTGTGAATCGTTCTGTGTTGAACTGTTCGCAGTTTTCATCCATGAAATAAAGTGTATCAGAAAAAGAAGCATTTGACACGCTATTATGGTGGATATACACTTATCAGTATGAAGAAAAACTGTAGCTTGATGCTTGCCGGAATTCTGCTTTCCCTGCTTATTACCGGTTGTTCCAAACCTGAGAAAAATGAAGTTATAATGACGTCGGTTGAGGAAGAGCCTGTCGGATACTACATGTATGTTTCTTCAGAAGGACTTAATGTCAGACAGCAGCCGGATGCAGATTCTTCCATTATGGGAGTACTTCTTCAGAATGACATGGTTGTCACGGACAAAGTGAGCAACGGTGGTTGGTATAAAATCCGCGCAATTGATGAGAGTGTTGAAGGATATGTGAATTCGCACTATCTGTCTGATAACCCTCTCAGCGAGGAAGAAATTGCGGCGCAAAAGGCTGCGGCAAAAAAAGCTGCAGAGGAAGAACTGGCAAAGAAGGAAGCAGAAGCTGCATCTCAAACTCAGCCAGAGACACGTTCAATATCGCTCGATGATCTGGATGCTATTCCAGATACGCCTCGTGGAAAACTCACGAAACTCCCGAAAAACTGATTCCGTCTGATTTTAAATCAGCCACACCAGTACGGCAAGAACAGCAAGAAATCCCACATTCATAATCGTGAATACACCGAAATACGAGACTCTTTCGTCAGTCTGCTCATCTTGTGCAGTGGCAGCAATCCGCTCGTGGTCGGCGGCATATAGCTTGAAGGAAATGACACTCGCAAGAGATGCAATCAGCGTACCGAGCCCGCCGACGTTGACGCCGAGCAGCAGTGCCTGTGCGTTGCCGGTGAATCCCGAAAGGAGCAGGGCCGCGGGAACATTGCTTATGACCTGACTTGCCGCAATGGCAGTAATGTACGTTGAAAGTGGTGTCTGTAAAAGACGGCTGAGCGTCTCAGAGACAACTGGTACAGACGAAATTGTTCCCGTGAAAATGAAGAATCCCGTAAAGGTCAGAAGCAGCGAATAATCTACTTTTGCAAAAAGACGCCAGTTACATACTGCCAGAACGCAGACGGTCACAAGAAATGAAATTCTGTAATCGAGTACGCGGAAAACGGAAAGCAGTATCACGACGAGCGTTATCGTGTAAACGACCGTACGCCACGGACTTCTGACAGGGCTTATCGGCGACGCTGTTCCCGTCGTGAGTGTCACGGTGTGGCGTGTCAGTATGAGGATGAGTGCAGTCAGCAGCAGAAGGGAAGGAACGCCGATTTTGAGCGTCTCCAGGAAAAACTGTCCGCCTGACATGGTGTAATACGAGAACAGATACAGGTTCTGCGGGTTTCCCATGGGAGTAATGCACGACCCGAGATTTGCGGCGAGTGTCTCAATTACGATGAGGAGCACAATCAGTTTTTCAGACAGCCGTGCTTTCCTGCATGTAATGAGGGTGATGGGAACGAATGTCAGCAGTGCGACGTCGTTTGTGACCGCCATTGATGAAAAGAAGACGAGAGCAGTCAGCGAAAGGAAAAGGCTCCGCACGGTGTGACAGGTTTTAAGGACAAAAGCAGCGAATGAATCAAGGACGTTCACGCTTCTGAACGCCTGAATGATTGCCATCAGCGAGAAAAGGAGTGCCAGGACTCTGTAATCAATGGCGCTAGTAATCTGGGTGACTGCCGGGCGGATGAAAATGACGGCGAAAAGTGCCAGAAGAAGGGCTGCGCAAAGGACGGGCTCTTTTTTTATGAATGAAAGTACCTTTTTCATGAAAAGCCTCTTATATTTTATGTGAGTATAGCTAAATGGCCTTTTCTGTGCAATAAAGCCGCAATGTGCTATACTCAAGAAGACTGATTTTATCGGGAGATGTACATGAAAAGACGTTTATGTTGCCTGCTTTTCCTTTTCATCGGGATGTGTTGTTTTGCCCGGGGAAAACAGGAAGTTATCGTTTCTGAAAACTATTCTTCTGAAAGCAAGAATGTTGTCGTAACTATCGTCAACAAGACAGAAGCAGATTTCCAGACACTCATGCTTACACGTAAAGAGGCCTTGTCTGACAAATGGGAACTCTCTGACAGAAGGACGTTCTCAGTCCGTTCCGGCGAGTCAAAATCTGTCGTTCTCGATAATCAGGGATTGTATAAACTCGAGTTGTTTGACGGCAAAGGTCACAAGTTCAGTAAGAAAAACACATTCTCTCAGGTGATTACGGACAGTTTTGGCAATGTCATATCAGAAGGTGAGTATCAGCAGTTCTCGCAGTCATGGCAGAAACTTGTATTTACAGAAGAAGATTTTGAACCGCAGGCAGTGCTTGATATCGTAGAAGTGTTCTTCGGGATTTATGGAAACGAAAAACATGAGGATGCACCCGCAAAATCATGTTCTGTAATGATTGTGAACAATACCGGCGAGCAGATAGATTACATCAGTGTGGATCGCGGCGGAAGTGTACGTACGTCTGATCTTGCAATCGGAAAAAATCAGTGTGGCGTTCTTGATATCAGGCAGAGTGACACAGCGGATATTTCACTTATTTCACATGGACAGCGCGTATATACAAAAGCGGGGCTCGTTTTCGATTCTGAAAATCTGACGGTAATCTTTACATCAGCGGACAGAGAGGCCGACGGCGAAAAGGCGCAGTCGTTCGTTACATCCGCGCTCGGCAGCATTACGAACGCGCTGTCGATTACAACCCAGGCATTTACTTCCGCGTTAGATAAGGCGGGTGACAACAATGAGTTTGAGGCAGTAGACGCTGCCCCGGAAGATTCTGCCACTCAGTCACTGGCGTCTGGAAATGATGTGCCTGGCGGGCAGTCTGCCGGAGACGCGGTCACTGCAGATGGTGTTCCTGCAGAGGGAGCTGGTACTGGCGGGGCACGGGGAACGAAGAAGAGTTTCTGGTCTTGGCTGCCGTGGATAGACTGACGGGGAGGATGTAGACATGAAAAAGAAAATGAATGCAAATAAAGAACGGGGCAACCTTCCGGGATTCATCATCTACGAAGTGCTTATTCTTGCACTGACAGTCGCTGTCACTGCACGTTTCTGCAAAATCGGACTTTCGCTTTTCGGCCTGTATACGGTCATCATCAATGCTGTGCTCGTATTTGCAGGTGTCGTTGTGTATCTGGCAGGTTTCGGCCGCATCCGTAAGTTTTTCTCATCCCCCACGAACTGGGCCATCATCCTGCTCATCATTCCAATCATCATCAGCTTTGTGAATATTTCGGGCACAATTACAAAGCGGTTTCTGTTCTGGTCCTGGAGTGAGCAGTTCCTGACTAACATTACGCCGTCACTCATGTCGACGCTGTTTGCCATCCTTCTGCTGCTGGCAGTCATCCTCAGAAACAATCCGCGCCGCATGTTCTCCAAACCGTCACGCTTTGTGCTGCTTGCAGAGGACGTGCTGTTCATCTCGTCGTTCCTGAACATTCTGTGCAATAAAGAGCCGCTGCCTGTTCCGGCCATCAACATCAGCTGCCAGTCACTGCTTGTTGTGGCGGTGGTTTTCTCGTGGGTAGGCATCAAGGAAGTTTCAGGCATTATCTGGGCTGCGGTCCTTATTCTGGGAGTGACGCGGCTCGTCAGTATCGACAGTGTCATGGGTTTCACGGGTTCGCTCTATCTTCTGTGCGCATTCCTTTCGGGCGTACTGCAGTGGCTTGAGTTTGATGTACACCTGTCACTGGACGGCTTGAAACAGCAGTTTTCTGCCCTGAATGATGATGCCGTGTCCCTTTTGCAGAAAAATGACGCCGGCAAACTTCCGCCGGATGAAATTCAAACGGTGCAAAATGAAACAGCGGAGTCTGTTGTTTCAAAAAAGGATAAAAAATGATAAAGCTTCTCGCAAAACTCTTCATCAAAAACCCTGAGGATTACACAAATCCTGAAGTCAGGGAACAGTACGGCGTGCTTTGTGGCGGATTCGGCATTTTCCTGAACCTTGTCATGTTCGCGCTGAAATTCATTTTCGGTACCATTTCCGGCTCAATCGCCATGGTAGCAGACGCGTTCAACAACCTGTCTGATGCAGGATCGTCCATCGTCTCTATCTTCGGTTTCAAGCTTGCCGGAAGAAAACCTGATCCCGAACACCCGTTCGGTTTCGGCCGCATAGAGTACATTTCCGGCCTCATCATTACATTCCTCATTTTCCTGATGGGCTTTGAACTCATGTCGTCATCAATTGAGGCTGTCCGTAATCCGGAACCGGCAGAAGGCGGCCTGATTTCACTTATTGTTATGGGCGCGGCAATTCTCATCAAGTTCTACATGTTCGTATACAACAACGGCATCGCGAAAAAGATTTCATCCGTGTCGATGGCGGCAACGGCAAAAGACAGTCTGTCTGACATGATATCTACTGCGGTGGTAATTGTTTCCACGCTCGTAGCTCCTTTCACCTCACTGCCTGTCGACGGTATTGCGGGTATCATCGTCGCCGTCTTCATCTTCCTGGCAGGCTGGGAGTCTGCAAAGGAAACGGTATCGCCGCTTCTCGGCCAGCCGCCAGAGAAGGAACTTGTCGATACAATCAAGGAAATCGTGCTTTCACACGAACCGATCAGTGATATCCATGATCTTGTCGTACACGATTACGGTCCTGGCCGCCTGATGATTTCACTGCATGCAGAAGTTCCGGGAGACAGAAACGTGTTTGATCTGCACGAAGTCATGGACAACACGGAAGTTGACCTGAAGAAGAAGCTGAACTGCCATGCAACAATCCACATGGATCCTGTCGACATGCAGAATCCGCGTCTTATCGAGTGTAAGGCGGCACTTGCTGAAATCATGCCAGCTATTGCTCCTGACCTTTCATTCCATGATGTGCGCATGGTGCCGGGAAAAACTCATACGAACCTTATTTTCGACGTGGTACGTCCTCATGACTGTACATTCACGAAGGTCCAGCTTGCCGAGGAAATACGGCATAAGGTACGTGACAGATTTTCCGATGTCATGTGTGTCATTACTATAGACGATCCGTTTATCTGAAATCGTGCGCGGAAGAGCGTGCGGGCGTTGATTTTTTATTGACAAATATTCTCAATGTGTCATACTGATGCACGGCGTTTTCATGCGCCACTTTTCTTTGGAGGGAGTTATGTTTAAAAAATGGGTTTGTGTGCTGGTATTGTGCGCGCTGGTTTTTTCGGCGGCGTTTGCAGATACTGCACCGAAATTCAAGGGATGGAGACAGGCGGAAACCGAGCATTTCCGTTTTGTTTTTGAGGAAGCTGGTCGTGAAGCTGCAGAGGCGTATGCTGAGATAGCAGATGAGGCGTGGAATAAAGTCGCCGAAGCATATGCGCTTCCTAAAGACAAGATTACCGTGTATGTAACCGGCCGTACCAATACAATCAATGCGTACACCTATTTCGCGCCGGTTGAGCTTGTCATGTTCACGACGCCGTTCATCATCCCCGATTTTACGTACCGCGATGATTGGGTGAAGTACGTATTTACCCACGAGCTCATTCACGCTGCAAATGTAAGCTTCCAGGAACGCAAAAACATCCTGGCAGATTTGTTTGGTCCGTATTTCGCAAACCTTGATCTGGCGGTGGTTGAATCTTGGGAAACTGATGGTCTGACGACGGTGCTTGAAACTGAGTTAACCGACGCCGGCCGCGGACGCAGCCCTTATTTTGAATTACTTTACAAGGCTCCGGCTATGGAAGCGAACATGATTTCCTATGACGAAATCGGCCTTGAAGAAGAGCCTCCAGCCGGACAGATATATGTCATGGGCTATCTCATGATGAGAAGCATTGCCGACCGTTTCGGACTTGAGACGCTGGCAGATGTTGAACGTAACCGTGACCTCCTTGGAAGCTGGGACGAAGCCCTTCAGAAAGTAACGGGCGTCACCGGCGAATCTGTGTACCGCGATGTAAAGATTTCCCTGGTAAAACGGTATCAGGCAGAGCGCCTCATTCCTGAAGGAAAAATCATTTCTTCACGGAATACCAATGACAGCAGTTACAGACCTGCAGTTGTTCTTGATGACGGCACAATGATTCTGCTGAAGAAGAGTAACGGCGCATCAAGTGTCATTTCGCTTAATCCGGCTCTTGCATCGGGTACCACCAGTTACGAGAATCTTGGCGAAGACGGTGCTGCAACAAAGGAGACGACGCTTTTCGCAGGAACTTTCGCGGACAGCTATGCCGTGACAGCAGATGCGGCCGGCACCGTTTACGCAAGCATGGCGCTTACCCGTGCAGATCGTGCGCCGGGAACAGAATGTGAATATCAGATTTTCTCCTGGAATGGCGACGACGGCCTCAAGCAGCTGACTCATGGCTCATCCTTCTTTGAGCCTGCCGTGAGCAGGGATGGCAAGGTTCTTGTCGCACTTGAGCAGAGCGGCCTGAATATGCGTCTCGTAAAAGTTGACCTGACAACAGGTGAAACCTCAGTACTGCTTGAAGACGAAGGTGTTGATTATGCAATGCCTGCCGTCAGCGATGATGGCACAAAAGTTGCATTCCTGCGCATTGCAGATGGCAGGGCTGCCGTAGCGTATATCGACATGACGAAAGATGCCTCAAAGATTGTGTACGTGGCAAATGCGTCCGGCTCAATTGTCGACCCGGGATATCCGTCATGGAACAGTGACGGTTCTCTTACCTGGTGCAGCAATGACCGCGGCCGTCTTGAGGTATACGAAGCACGCGAGAACGAAAACGGTGAGTATGATGCAGTTCCTGTCGTGGCAGATCCTGTCGGTGCACTTTGGGCCCGTAAAACAGACCGCGGCATCTACTACCTGTCATATGCATCATCCGGCTATGTCATCAAGATGAAGCCGGCATCAGAATGGGGTGTCGTCCCGGACTACCTTGGCCCGTCAACTCCTGGTGAAATAATCTGCTTTGGTGACGGCGAAGATGACTATAAGGATTTCATGCCGTACGAAAATGGTGACAGGCAGGAATTTGCCGCCCGCGATACTGACACGTGGCTGACTGCTGAGACGATAAAGGCGCCGGTGACTGAGCTGCAGAACGAAAAGAAGTTTGTGGCACTGCCGTCAACATTACTCCGCCTGCCACTTATCGGCATTGCAGCACTTCCTGGTGACAAGGCAACTCTCGGCTTTGGCGCTGTCTGGGTGGGAATGGCTCCCCGCATACAGAATCAAATCGGCCTGTATGAAGCGGATGCAGTGTATTACCCGGAGATAAACAACTTTAGTTTTGATGTCGGTTTTGAAATTGATGTCGGCAGTGCTCTTCTTGATGTGTATGTCCTTCGCCTGCTGAATCCTTCAGGTAAGGTAGATAGGTTTACGGAAGATACCTTGCTTGATGCAGGCTTTTCCGTTCCGTTGTACGTACGTTCAGGTCCGACCTGGCAGACAAACGTATCGACGGTTACCATGGGGGCAGGAGGAATCATCCGCTCAGATGCAGAGGCGTTCTCTGTGACAGATACTGTGTCGGTAAAGTTAGCCGGAGGTGCAGCTGCCGGCCTTACCTATTCCGGAGAATATTTCAACGATTCTGATACCAAGGGAGTTGTCTTTAATGCCTCTGCCATCGCTCTCGGCGAATACGATGCAACCCAGGGCCGCATGTTCTATGGCTTTGAAGGGGAATGCGGCGTTAAGTTTGGTTCGCACGAGTCACTTACCGGATTTTCCATTCAGGGACGCTATGCAGATTTTGCCTCAACAACACCGCTGCTTAACTCAGCACTCAATCACGGTGCTAAAAAAGTCGATGCAACAAATCCGCTGAACTTCGTCTGCCGGTTTACTTCAACTTCAGCTGACTCAGGAATGAACCTTAATCTGTACGAAGAAGCCCTGTGCTCATTCACGCACGAAGGTTCTTTCCTTCTGGATGATGCGCTTGTTTCTGGTCTTGAAATTGAATTGCCTGTCGGAGCGAATCAGTCTGTTTCGGCAGGTGTTACCGCGGAATACAGCTTATCGAACAAGAAATTCACCTATGGCGGATTTTACACGCTGCTCAAGCTGAACTACATCCGCTACTGATACTTTTAATTCCCGGCTCCGGGACAGATGAAAGCACCTCCTGAATGTGAACATGGCGTTCCTTCCCGGAGGTGCTTTTTTTACGTATGGTATGTTGTGATGGCAGTTATGCCCCGATGGCAATTCTGCGTGCCTGTGAAGCGGCCTTGCGCGGGATGCTGATTGAAAGCAGTCCGTTTTTCAGACTTGCAACAACGTTTTCGGCATCAATGTCATCTGGCAATGTGAAACTTCTGTTGAAGCTCATCGAGTGGCGCTCCTTAAGAAGCCAGGTGTTCTCATCCGCCTTCTTTTCATCCTTAGCCTTCTTAACTGATGCGATTGACAGTACTCTGTCCTTCAGGTCTATTGCGATGTCGTCTTCTGTGAAGCCGGACAGCTCCATGTCGATGACGTAAGCGTCTTTTTTCTCGATGACGTCTGCGCGTGGCATGAATGAGCCGGTTGTTTCATCTGCGAATGTGCCGAAATTGCGGTCAATGACATCAAACAGATCTGATGTGAAACGTGGATTGAAGAATGATAATGTGTTCATAAAAGCCTCCTGCAAACTTGTGGATGTAATCGTCCACTTTTTGTTTACATAAACTATATTGCAAACCGCGTGCCAACTTTTTTGGTGCGGGAATTTCAAAAAAATGATAAAAATGGAAGACGAAAAGAGTTGAGCAGCGTTTTTTCATGGTGTAATAAGCAGAAATGGTGGCAAATCAGTCTTTTATTTACAGAGTTATGTATCAAAATGACCCACCGAAATGTGTCAAAATTACACGATTGAGTAGTGTGAGACAATTTGACACATTGGTTTGTAGCATAATGACACAGTTGATGATAATGTCTTGTCTGGGCGGCTTGCTCCGCAATCGCTGCCGCAATCTTGCTTTCTTCACGATACAGTTGTATAGTAAAACTATGCGCAGTACAGGACATGCTGACCTGCCGCTGCATACGGGAACGGTGCCGAAATGGCTTGCTGACCGGATGCGTGACATGGGTACTCTTATAGTAGAAAGTCTCATCATGAATTACGGCCGCCAGGAAGTACTCGTACGTCTGAGTGATCCTCTGTGGTTTCAGTCACTGGGTGCGGTGCTCGGTATGGACTGGCACTCATCCGGCATTACGACGAGCGTCATGTATGCACTTAAACGCGGCCTGAATGCACGTGCAAAGGAACTTGGCATTGTAGTATGTGGCGGGCGGGGAAAGTATTCCCGGCGTACTCCCGACGAGCTCATGTTCCTGTCAGAAGCTACCGGTCTCAATGGCGATGAACTAGTACGCGCAAGTAAGCTGACTGCAAAAGTTGATAACACCGCCGTTCAGGACGGTTTTCAGTTATATCAGCACAATTTCATCCTGACCTGCGACGGTGACTGGGCAGTTGTGCAACAGGGAATGAATCCCGCGTTAAAGACTGCGCGACGGTACCACTGGTGCTCACAGAACCTGCGGTCTTTTGTGGAAGAGCCGCATGCGGGCGTCGTCGGCGAAAACCGCGGTGAAATACTGAACCTGACAGCAACTGCGGCAGAGAAGACTCGTGGCACCATTCTTGAGATTGCGCACGAAGAGCCGTCGCGCATCATCCGCGAATGTGAAAAAATGAGCGGTCAGCTCGAGCTCTTTACCGCAGAGGACGGTACGCTGCTCACGAAAGCCGAAGCGGCTGCAATTACACAGGGGAGCGGACTGCCTGAAAGCGGGCGTTCCGTCGTCATGCCTGCACATCATGAAGTGCGCCGCGAGGACGTTGACCTGAAACGGCTTGGCGCCGTGCTTGCAACCGCATACGAGGCACCGCCGTCTTCTTTCGAGAATTTACTGCTGACTCCGGGACTCGGGCCACGGACGCTGCAGTCACTTACTCTTGTAAGCGAAGTAATTTATGGAACACCGTCGCGGTTCACCGATCCGGCGCGTTTTTCGTTTGCACACGGCGGCAAAGACGGCCATCCGTTCCCGGTGCCGCTTAACGTGTACGATGAATCAATCCGTGTGTTACACGACAGTATTGAAAAAAGCAAACTGGGCTACAACGACAAGTCAGAGTGCCTGCGCCGGCTTCACGGCACCGCGCTCAATATCGAGAGGAACTGTGCGCCCGAAGCAGATTTCGAGGCGACGATTGCACGGGAACGGCAGCACTCACACGAGTGGGGCGGGCGCACCGTCGGCGGCTGTAAGTAAACGTGGCGTGCGTAAAGATTTCGCACAGGGACTTGCCATATCCGTGTATCACCGTTAAATTCATTGTATGGAAGAGACACTCAACGACATTTCTGGCGCAGCAGTCAGTGCTGCAAATGAGACAATTGTAAAGCAGACGAGCAATATCCTCAGCTGGTGTAAGGAAATGATGACCTGGGAAACGCTGTTCAAGGTTCTTGGCGCGTTTCTCGTCATGTTCATCATCTGGCTGGCATACCGGCTTATCCGTAAGGCGATACGTTCAATCCCCGAAAAAAAGCTGCCGGCCGCCCGTTCTGAACTTGTGCAGCGCGCCCTGAAGTACATCTTCTATGTGGTAATCATTCTGTACATTCTGAGCCTGTTTGGCATTAATCTTGCGGCAGTCTGGGGCGCTGCGGGAATTGCCGGAGTTGCCATCGGCTTTGCGGCACAGACTTCTGTAAGCAACCTGATCAGCGGCCTTTTCGTCATTACGGAAGGCTCAATCCATGTGGGCGACACCATCATTGTGGATGGCGTTACCGGTGTCGTTGATGAAATAAAACTGCTTTCCATCCGGGTACATACCTATGACAACCAGATGGTGCGCATCCCCAGTTCAAAAATTATCGACAGCTGTCTTACGAACAACTCGTATCACAAAGTACGCCGCATGACGGTCGGTATAAGCATTGACTACGATGTCGACATGGAAAAGGCACTTGAAGTTCTTTCTGGAGCACCGGCCCTGTGTCCGACAGTCGTGAAAAAACCGGCTCCTGCTGTCTGGTATGACGGATTTGGTGACAGCGGCATCAACATGACGGTGGCAGTCTGGTTTAAGCCTGATGATTACACGAAAACGAAAAATGACATTCACATCGCCATAAAGAAAGTACTTGATGAAAACAGGATAGAAATTCCGTTCAAACAACTGGATGTTCGTGTTCTGCATGATGAAGAGGCTGCTCTTGCCCCCGAACAGGACAATGACACTGCAAGACAGGCATAAGAGGCGGTTGTGAGCAATTTCTACGACAGGTACGACTGGCAGTACATGCTGACCGCACATCCTGCAAAAGGGGATGAGCGTGAAAATCAGGATGAGCTGAAAGCGCGTTATTTCAAGATTCTTTCTCCCGAGTTTCCGGAATGGATAAAGCCCTATCTGGAACTTCCGCTCATGCAGCGGCTTAAGGGCGTCGGCCTTCTGTGCGGAACAGACTGGACGCGTCTTTACCGGAACCGCTTTTATTACAGCCGCTACGACCACAGCCTTGGAGTCGCGCTCATCGTATGGCATTTTACTCATGACAAAGCACAGACTCTGGCAGGGCTTCTTCATGACATCT
Organism: Treponemataceae bacterium; assembly: GCA_045640805.1. GTDB lineage: Bacteria > Spirochaetota > Spirochaetia > Treponematales > Treponemataceae > Treponema_I. The sequence continues at coordinate 1,243 of JAZUFS010000444.1, read as the reverse complement.
CGACACCCGTCTTCAGTCATGTGGCAGATTTCCGTAAAGGCGATGCGCTCAAGCAGGAGGCGACTGAAGAAGACAATGCCGCCATTGTAAAACGGGACGCAGCGCTCGCCGCCCTTCTTGAAGCGGACGGACTTACGGCAGAGCAGGTGGCCGACTATCATCAGTATCCGGTGGCAGACAACGAGATTCCGCAGCTTTCGGCAGACAGGCTCGAGTACATGTTTCCGTCCGGCCTTGCGCTTGACGGCAGCTGGACCTTCGAGGAGATAGAGCGCGTCTACAATGACCTTGCAGTGCTTGAAAATGAGGACGGCCAGCCGGAGCTTGGTTTCCGCACAATTGCCGTTGCAGAAGAGTACACGCTTCATTTCTGCCTGATCGGCCATATCCTGCAACTGAATGAAAATAAACTCTGCCTGCAGTTGCTGGCCGAAGTCGTGAAGGAAGCAATTGCGCTCGGCCTGCTTACGGAAGAAGATACAATGCGTTTGAGTGAAGCGGAAGTGATGGCGCGCTTTGACGAGGCAGCGCTGCGCTTTGAGAAATCGCGCTTCACGCAGCTGTATCGCACGTACCGCACGATGGAGCACATCGAGCATGTAGACGCGCCGCTCCCCGATGCGTTCAACATCAGCATGAAAGTGAAGCAGCGGTACATCAATCCGCTTGTGCAGCCGGAAGGTGCCGCGAAAGCTGTGCGCATTGCAGGCGTTTCCGACAAGGCCGCGCTCTACGTGAACGATTTCCTCACGTACGAGGATACGCTGTACGGGGCTGTGCGGCTATGTTAGCGCTTATAGCCGCAGTCGCGCGTAACGGCGTGATTGGCGCGGGCGGCCGGATCCCGTGGGACATCCCTGAGGACAGGAAGCATTTCAAGGAACTGACGATGGGGCACGTTCTCGTGATGGGGCGCCGCACGTATGAGGAAATAGGACGTCCGTTGCCGGGAAGGGTGAATATTGTCGTGTCGAAGACGCTTGCTGCGGAATGCAGCGGCCTTCTTTACGCCGCCTCTCTTGATGACGCACTGCGCCTCGCCGGGGAAGTTGCGCCCGGTAAAACGGTCTTCATTGCAGGTGGCGGTCAGTTATACGAAGCGGCGCTCCAGCTCGCTGACGTGCTGTATCTGACAGAAATTGACGCAGAAATAAGCGGCGACACGTATTTCCCGGACATAAAAAAAGCTGCCGTTTTGGGGCAGCCTCTTTTTGTTGAAAGTGAAGTGACGGGAAACGGCGTG
>JAZUFS010000443.1:0-3414 GCA_045640805.1 Treponemataceae bacterium | reverse complement strand
CTTCTCGCTCTTTTTAAGGATTGCGGCAAAGGCAGCCTCGTCGTCGCGGTCGATGCGGCGTACGGTGATATATGGAACGACGGGCAACCCGTAGTAGTCCCAGACGAGTTTTGTCTTTTCCTTATCCATGGAGATTGCGCTGCACATGACATCCGGTCCGCAGTAGGGCAGTTCTGCCATTTCCAAGAGGCCCTGGACAAGACCGTCTTCACCGAACGTTCCGTGCATGACAGGGAATACGACGTCGCAGGGAAGGGCTGTGATTTTGCCGTCCTTTACGCTGCAGAGTGCGCCGGCAGTTCCTGCTCCCGGTACGATGGTGATGCCCGTGTCTGTAGGTGCGTCTGACAGGATGGCTTTCGGGTCACCCTTGATGCGCTCAAGTTCAGCATCGCTCTGCAGGAACCATTCGCCATCTTTCGTAATGCTGATGAGGTAGACTGTGTGCTTCTTTGTATTGATGTTCCGGGCAACTGATGATGCAGATACCTGGGATACTTCGTGCTCTCCGGTTTTTCCACCGTATAAAACCGCAATATTCATGATATGCTCCTTTTATTTGCCGAGAAGCTCATCCAGGGCTTTTTCGGCTTCGCTTATCTCGTCATATGGCATGACGTGGTCTTTGTAGATGATTGAGTTTTCGTGTGCCTTTCCAAGCAGCAGCACGATGTCGCCCGACTTTGCAATGCTGAACGCTTTCCGGATTGCAGTCGGTCTGTCGGGAATGAGGTACAGCGTATCCTCGCGGACAACCGGCTTTCCTCCGGCGCGGGTGCGGTCGGCGTTCACACAGCCGGCGGCAATGTCTTCAAGAAGCTCCATCGGCACTTCGCCGCGCGGATCTTCGTCTGCCAGGAATACAATGTCGCAGAACTCTGCTGCAATGCGTCCCTGTTCGGGGCGTTTCTTTGTGTCGCGCTCGCCACCTGAACCGAACAGGCAGATCATGCGGCCGTTTTTTCCTTCCGCAGTAAGGCGCTCGCGGAGTGGCGGGAAAATCGTGTTGAAGCTTGACGGCGTGTGTGCGTAGTCGACAATGACCTCAAACGGCTGGCCCTTGTTTATGGTTGTCATGCGGCCTTTGACAGGCAGAAGGTTCGTCACGTTGTCGCGCTGCTCGCTGGCGTTTCTTCCCAGAAGCACTGAGACTGCGATGACGGATGCCATCGTGTTGTAGACGTTGAATGTGCCTGGAAGATTTATGCGCATATGGCAGCCCGGGGCGACCTGGCTGGTTCCGTTGTTTTCAATGCGGAATGAAACACCCTCACTGTCTGTCACAATGTCGTGTGCGCTCATCCATGCGCAGCCTTCCTTCATCTTGAACTCAGGCAGTTTTACGCCGCCCTTGCCTGCACCGGCTCCAGCCTTGCCGAACGTGGTGTAGCCGTAGACGGGGCACTTCGTCGCTTCCTGGAAATAGGCGGCAGACGGGTCTTCAAGGTTCACGATGCCGAAAGCAGGAACTTCGCGCTTTATGCCAAGAATTGTCTTTGTGTGTGTCATGCTGCCCGGAATGGCGGCATTGGTTCCGTTGAGGCCCGCATCAAGTGCGCGGAACAGATTTGCCTTGTCAAAGCGGTACTGCTCGAACGTGCCGTGGAACTCAAGATGCTCGTGCGTGACGTTCATCATGATGCCGACATCAAACTTCACGTCGGCGAGGCGGCTCGTCAGCAGTGAAAGGCCGTGGCTTGAGCTTTCAACGACGGCGTACTCACATCCGTTTTCGACCATCTGATAGAGCTTTTCCTGAACGACGGTTGCTTCTGGCGTTGTCTGATGTTCAGGGTTTGCCATGGCATCTCCGCCAAGGGAATAATTTACGGTTGAGATGAAGCCTGCTTTCTTGCCGCACATCCGTAAGAGCTGCCATACGAGGTAGACGGTCGTGCTCTTGCCCTCAGTGCCCGTAATGCCGATGACGGCCAGCTTTGAAGACGGGTCGTCGTAGAACGCTGCCGCTGCCGGTGACATTGTGTGGCGTGAATCTTTCACGCGGATAAGAGGCACGGCAGCAGTGCGCGCTGCGTCGAGTGCATCGGCCGGAAGCTCATCCTGGAAGATGACTGCGGCGGCACCGGCAGCAATGGCCTTTGCGATGAACGCGTTGCCGTGAACATGGACGCCCGGCCAGGCAAAATAAAGGGAACCCGGCTTTACGGCGCGGGAATCATAGACAAGTGCATTTACAAGCGGATCTGAGCCGTCGTTAAGTTCGAACGACCAGTCCTGAAGAGCAGATAAAAGGGAAGAAAGCTTCTTTTCCATATAAAAGATATTTTAACGCAGAGAAGTGCACTTCGCAAGTCAATCGCGCGTGTAGCGGGCGCGGCTTGTCGGGGTTTCAAAAACGTCGACTGCCCAGAGTTTGCCGGCGACGGACGCGGCATCCGGATTGGCACGCAGGGAGGCTTCGAGCTGGCCGAAAATCCACTTCGCGATGCGTTCCGCGCTCGGGTTCTGATTGAAGACGCTGTTGCCCGCTTCGTCTGCAAGGTCATTCAGGTTCGTGTGGTCGACCTTCTTGCAGACAGAGCGCAGAGCCTCTTTCAGAATGCCGAAATCGAGCAGCATGCCACCCTCATCAAGCTCTGAACCGCGCACGTGCGCAAAAACCGAGTAATTGTGACCGTGCAGATTCTCGCACTTGCCGTGATAATCCTTCAGAAAATGGGCGGCCGCAAAATCCGCCTCAACGCGTACTTCAAACATACGGGCAGTATACTACGAATACGTAAACAGATGCAAACTCGCGTTGATTCTTGAAAGGGGCGCCTGCCCCTCGCTCCAGCCACGAGTCGCTTCGCTTTGTCGCGTCTTTCGCTGCCCCCTCTAGCGGGCCTCAGGCGCCGGCCCGCAACGCCCGGCTGACCATAGCGGCGGTGGCTTCTCCGTCCATGGCACTTGATGTAATGCCGCCCGCATATCCTGAACCTTCGCCGGCAGGGTAGAGTCCTTTCAGTACGGGGCTTTCCCGTGTTTCTTTGTCGCGTAGAATGCGCACCGGTGTGGATGTCCGTGTCTCCGGCGCGATCAGCAGCGCCTCGTCACAGATGAAGCCGTGCATGTTTCTGTCAAAGTCACGGAATGCCTGTTTCAGTCTGCTGCTTATGTGTTCCGGGAGCAAAAGATCAAGACGCGCGCTTACGAGTCCCGGTGTGTAGCTGCTGTCTGGAAGCGAGTCGCTAAGACGTCCTTCAAGAAAGTCAGTGAGCCGCTGTGCCGGTGCCGCCTGCGGATTCACGTCGGAAGCAGTGTCTGCTGAGCGGGGTACGGCCTTATCAGCGGGTGAGCTTTCAGAAGCCGCTTCGGCGCCAGTGCCTTCCAGACGTACTGCTGCCTTGTCAGCGGTTTCGCTTTCAACAGCAGATGCCTCCTTGTGGCACGCGGCGTATGCGGCCTGCTCCA
>JAZUFS010000442.1:0-3346 GCA_045640805.1 Treponemataceae bacterium | reverse complement strand
GACATGGCTACGATCCGACTTTGTAACGGGACTTGCCGCAGAAACGACACAGAACAGCCTTCTCGTGCAGGGACTTGAAGCATACCGCCGCGGAGACTGGACAAGTTCACTTTTTTTCCTCAGAAAAGCAGCAACCCAGCCAGAGAACATAAACGCCGAAACATGGTATGTCCTGGTAATGTCTGAAATGTACGCAGGCGACTACGACTCAGTTCTTTCTGACGGAACATATTTCATGTCAAGATTCCCGCGCAGTACCTACGTGCCACAGATTGAATATCAGATGGCGCGCTCTTATTTCATAAAGGAACAGTATTCAGAAGCAGTCGAGAGTTTCACCGCCTTCTGCAACTCATATCCGGACCACGAGCTTATTCCATCAGCACTGTTCTGGATGGCAGAATCGCTCTATCAGACATTCCACTTTGACGAAGCTGCCCCCATTTTCGAACGTATCGTGAAGGATTACCCCGACAGCGCAAAAGTTACAGAAGCTGCATTCAGAATTGAACTGCTCAACCAGCGTTCCCGTGAAGAGAAACTGCTGTATCTGCTGCGTGTGACCGGTGAGGAATATCTTGCGGCGCGCGAAGATTACGAGAGGCAGATCCGCGAGTCACAGACTGAGGAACTGGTAAATCTGAGGAATGCAATTTCTTCGCTTCAGTCGCAGATAGATGAACTTCAGACCCAGCTTACGACAGAACTTGCCCGTAACCGCGTGCTTACATCGCGCATAGAGTTCCTTGTACAGCAGAACACGCAGTTGCAGCAGGTCGCAGAAGATGCACTGAAAGTACAGCGACGTCAGGGATATGATACTGCCGGAATAGAGCAGGCCCTCGAGAATAACTCCATGGTTGCGGAAACTGTCGTGGAAACACCGGCCAGTTCAGAAAAGGTGGATGAGCTGTATCTCCTTAAGCAGAAGGAAATGCTTTTGAGGGTTCTTCTCGGCGATGAATTTGCGGAGGATGGTACTGAATGAAGAAGTTTATCCGCCTGGCAGCTGTCTTTATTTTCATCCTTTCTGCCACATCCCTTTTTGCAGAGGATATAACTCTTGAATCAGAAGTCCTGAAGCTTGTCCTTCATGAAAAGACTGGTTCCTACAGTCTGTACAGAAAGACAGGAGCAAAAGGAAAGCTTGTTGCACTTAATGAGATTTCAGATAATTCTTCATCAACTTTCTTTGCAGTAAAAACAGGCAGTCATTCAAAAGTACTTACGCGTTCATATAAAATCACGCAGAGTGCCGTCAGAAATGAGGACGGCTCTGCAAGCCTTATCTGGGAAGAAGATCTCATCTTCAAGGCCGAAGCATGTTTCTCCCTTGTTTCTTCGGAAGAGGGAATGCCGGCGGATACGGTACGCGTAGATTTTTCACTCATGAATCTTGCTGATGCAAACGTTTCGTGTGCTGTAAAAGCAGTCGTAGACACGGTGCTTGGTGAAACAAGCCGCATCCACTTCACGACGGCAAAAGGGACTGCCATCCGTACTGAAAAGGGATGGGAATCAATGGTTCAGGATAAATGGCTCTCGTCATCAAATGGCAGGGAAACCGTTTCATTCATACTTGCAGGAAGTGCCGCGACAGATCCTGAGTATGTACTGGCAGCAAGCCGCGACATACTGCTTTCAGACACGTGGAAGCCGGCTGTAAATGAAGGACGTGCGCTGAATACACTGCAGAGTCCGAACAATTCTGCCCTTGGCATATGGTTCCAGGAAAAGAAACTCGCGTTTTTCGAATCTGCCACCTGTACGTTCTTCATGACGACAGCTGCTGACGGAGAAGTTCCTCCTAATGGTGCATTCATCGGCATGGAAACTGAACCGGATGATTCTGAATTGAGTGAAAGCACCGTTGAGAGTGCGTCACAGATTGTCGACGCAGCCGTGGCTTCACCTGCAAAATATGAAGTTGTCCAGACAGCCGTACAGTCATCAATTGACTATGCGTATATCCAGCTGCTGCTTGACAGAATAAAGCTGGTTGAACAATCAGATGATCCTGATATTGAAGAGATAAACAAGCTGAGTGATGAAATAGATGCGGTCATTCTTGAGCTGACCAAATAGGAGTTCTTAAGTGGGTGTGGGTGGTGTTAATCCTCTGAAGACAGCAAAAAAGCTGCTCAGGGCAAGAAAGTTTCCAAAAGTTATTGCTCTCCTGGAACCTCTGGTTATTGATTACCGTGATAATTATAAATTTTACTATTATCTTGGAACTGCATGCCTTTATGTAGGTGATAACGGTGGCGCAGAGGCATATTTCAAGCGTGCCCGTCAGATAAAAATCAAGGATCCGGATATAATAGCAGCTCAGGGTGCACTGTATTTACGCCGTGGCGAAGTTACGCGCGCAGTAGAGTATTACCTTGAAGCACTTGAATACGACAAGAATCACCGCGCTTCAAAACGTGGCCTGCGCTTTATAAAAAGACATTCAAATCCTGAAGTCATGTCTGAGATTGTCATGACTCCGCGCATAAGGAAAGTGTATCCGTCACTGGGATTGCATGTGGCTGTAATACCTTCCGTCGTGGCAATCTGCCTTGTCGCAATTGCGCTCATGTGGTTCATGCGTAATTACAAGGCTGTGCTCGGTGTAAATGGTGCACGCGCAGACCTTGCCTACCTGGACCTTACTGTGGATGAGCGTACGCAGCCCCTGGATACTGATCTTGAGTCCGGCGTCTACCGGTACATCCTTACTAAAAATGAGATGATTGAGGCTGAGGAGAATGCAAAGAAGTATTTCCAGCAGGGAAAGGATAATGCCGCTCAGATAGAGATTAACCGCATCCTCAATTCAAATGCTAAGACATCAATCAAGATGAAGATGAATCAGCTCAAAGAATATCTTGAGACTCCGACATTTGATTCACTTTCTGATAATCTTTCCTATGCCGATGTGGCATCAGATCCCTATCTTTATATAGACTGCTGGGTAATCTGGTCTGGTCGGCTTGCAAACATTACGGAATACAAGAACGGGGTAGAGGCAACCTTGCTCGTCGGATACGAGAATCTGACAAATAAGGAAGGTGATGTGCCTGTTACTATTCCCGACACTATTTTCCTTGAGTACGGAAAGCCGATTAAGCTGCTTGCCCAGGTGTCCGTGCGCGATGGAAAACTGCATCTGATGGCAGGAGCTGCTTATCAGCCGCTGAATGGAGATGAACTGTAACTGCTTTTTTGAAAGAAATTTCAAAAAAACGCATGATTTTTTGAAAAAAAGTGGTGCCGCACGCCTAATAATATATGGGAGGAGATTAAGGTGGCAAAAATGAATACAGAAACTGAAATCCAGAACGAGAAGGAAGAAAAACTCAAG
>JAZUFS010000441.1:0-2739 GCA_045640805.1 Treponemataceae bacterium | reverse complement strand
GCGGGCTCCACTGCAACGACCTTCACAGCGGCATTCTTGGACTTCAGGAAGGAACCCACGCCGGTGATGGTGCCGCCGGTACCTACGCCTGCCACGAAGCAGTCTACTTTTCCGTCAGTGTCGGCGAAAATTTCGGGGCCGGTCGTCATGTAGTGAGCGTCGGCGTTTGCCTTGTTATTGAACTGGTCCGGGATAAAACTGCCCGGAATGGAAGCGGACAGTTCTTCTGCTTTTGCGATGGCGCCTTTCATGCCTTCTGCACCCGGGGTAAGCACGAGTTCGGCGCCGTAAATACTCATGAGTTTCTGCCGCTCAACGCTCATTGAGTCAGGCATGACGATGATGACGCGGTAACCGCGGACGGTGCCGATGGCTGCCAGTCCTATGCCGGTGTTGCCCGATGTCGGCTCAATGATTGTGGCGCCGGGCTTAAGGATGCCGTCTGCTTCTGCCTTGTCGAGCATGGACTTTGCGGCGCGGTCCTTGGCAGATCCTGTCGGGTTGAATGACTCAAGCTTCACGAGTACGCGTGCTTTGAGTCCCAGATCTTTTTCAATATGAGTGAGCTCCAGAAGGGGAGTTTTTCCGATTAACTGTTCTACAGATGTATAGGTGTTTTCCATGTTTTTAACATAGTGCAGAAGCCCCCTGCCGTCAAGGTAAAATGAGGTGCATCCTTTACCACACGGCCTTTCCGCCGGTGATTTTCTCACCCCAGGCGCTGGCCCAGTATTCTACGAAACAGGCGGTGTAGGGGACGTTCTTCTTTTTCTGCAGGCGGGGATGGATGAGCGAGCCCCAGGTACATGAAATTACGCCGACAACTGCATAAATCGGGCCGAGCAGCAGTGACTGGAAGGTGTGGCCGTATTCGTGGACACATACGCCATCGTAAAAGTCGCCGTCTGTTGCAGGTGTGAAGATGAACGGGCCGAGGCTTAATCCGCCATGCCAGTTCCAGCGCGTTTCAATGGCGCACCGGTACATTTTGTGCGGGCAGCGGATGTTTGCAAGGAAATAGACGAAGCCGATTATTGTCTGACCAAGGCCCCATGTGCATTGGACAAGGAAGTACAAAAACTTTTTCATGCTTTTATTATAGCGGAAGAACGTGATGAGTGCAAAAGAAAGTTGGGTGTGCTTTATTACACTGCGTATATGAGATATACTGTGTCAGAATGTGAGGCCGTTCACGTGAAAATTGCGTTGGCAGCAGCTGGTTTCATAACCGGCAACAGTACATACAATAAAGATAAAATCATTCAGTATCTAAACAGTCTCAGTGGAAAAGCGGATATAGTCGTGTTTGGTGAGGCGTTTCTGCAGGGATTTGACAGCTTGTGCTGGGATTTTGAGAAAGACAGAAAAATAGCTGTTTCTGTAGATGAGACGCAGGACGCATCTTCTTTGATTGATGAAATCCGTTCTGCTGCCCGGCGATGTGGCATTGCTGTTTCATTCGGATATATTGAGCGGCAAGGTGACTGGTTTTACAGCAGCCAGCTTACTGTTGGCCGGGAGGGAAATATCGTCAACAATTTCCGGCGTGTTTCACCTGGATGGAAAGATGCGTCTGCGGATTGCCACTATTGTGAGGGTACAGCGTTCCCTGTCTTTCAGTATGGTGGCAAAACGTTTTCTGTTGGTCTGTGTGGCGATTTGTGGTATGAAGATAATCTCAGGAAAATAGGCACCCTGCACTGTGATGCAGTCTTGTGGCCTGTGTATACCGATTACCATTTCAATGAATGGAACTCATCCGCGAAATATGAATATGCTGAGCAGATACAAAGCATTTCTGCAGATGTTCTGTATGTGAACTCCGTATGCATGGATTCTGGACATGGAGATGATGACGACATAGCGTGTGGTGGTGCGGTCCATTTCAAGAAAGGAAACATTGTGCAGGAACTTGCTTCGGGAGCAGAGGGGGTTCTGGTGGTGGAACTATGACAACGCGTACCTATTCCGCTGTCGTGTTTGACATGGACGGCGTCATTTTTGATTCTGAACGTGCGACGTTCAACTGCTGGGTTGATCTTGCAGCGAAGTACGGCATTCCGGACATTGAGATTCCGTACCGGGACTGCATCGGCGTCAATGCAGCGAGAACGCGCGAAATCTGCCTCAATTATTACGGACAGGATTTCCCGTATGAGCAGTATCAGGCGGAAACGTCGCGTATGTTTCACGAAAAGTATGACGGCGGCAGACTTCCTCTGAAACCAGGCGTTGTTGAGCTTTTGAGTTTTCTGAAAGAGAACGGGAAGAAAGTCGCGCTTGCTTCGTCAACGAAACGGGAACGTGTCATGCAGTTGCTTAACGCCGCGGATCTGCTGCGCTATTTCGACGCAGTTGTCTGTGGTGATATGGTCAGTCACAGTAAGCCACATCCCGAAATATTCCTGAAAGCGTGCGGGGAGCTTGGCGTCGAAGCCACAGAAGCATATGCCATTGAAGACTCGTACAACGGCATCCGCGCTGCCGCAGCAGGAAAGCTCCGCGCCATCATGGTTCCGGATATGCTCCCCGCCACAGACGAAATGCAGACGCTCGCCGAAGCCGTGCTCCCTTCACTTGTGGAAGTGAAAGAGTATCTGATGTGAGTGCGGGGCAGAAAGCAGAACTCCCAAAGAAAGCAGACTTTAAAAGCAAAAAGGGCCACCATGGACGGTGGCCCCTCATTTTATAAGCAGATTGTCGCACGAACACCAGCTTTGCTGGGGCTCGTGCACACAT
>JAZUFS010000440.1:0-4433 GCA_045640805.1 Treponemataceae bacterium | reverse complement strand
TAGTGGTGACAATATTGTCATGTCAGTAGGTGCTGCCGGAGCTCTTAACTGTGTCTTCAAGGCAATCCTTTCACCGGGAGACGAAGTAATCGTTCCGTCTCCATTTTTCGTTGAATATCGTGGCTATGCTGCAAATCACGGTGGAAAGCTCATCAATGTACCTACAAATGAAGATTTTTCACTGAATATTGACGCAATAAAAAAAGCGCTGTCACCGAAAACAGCCGCCGTGCTCATTAATTCCCCGAACAATCCTACTGGAAAAGTATATTCGGACGATGACATCATCAAACTGGCAGATCTTCTCACCGCACATGGTGAATCTTGTGGAAGAAAGCCATATCTCATTGCTGATGAGCCGTATCGTGCGATTATTTACAATGATCTTCATGTAGCACCTGTCTTCCAGTACTACGATGACGCAATCGTCGTGTCTTCATTCGCCAAAGATTTCAGTCTTCCGGGAGAGCGTCTCGGTTACATTGCAGTAAATCCGTCTTCATCATCTGCAGCAGATGTAGTTGCTGCCTGCGGATATGCGACCCGTGTCCTTGGCTACGTAAATGCACCGGCATTTTTCCAGCGTGTAATTGCCCGCTGCTGGGATGCAAAAGCAGATTATTCTTCATATGTAAACCGCCGCAATGCACTTACTGCAGTTCTTAAAAAGGCCGGAATCCCATATGCAGAACCAGAAGGTGCATTCTATCTTTTCTGCAAAGTTCCTGAACGTACAGTAACTGAAGGTCCGCTTTCTGATGGTGCATTCTGTGACCATCTCAAGAAATACAACATTCTTGGAGTTCCTGGTGCCGGATTTGGAAAAGAAGGATGGTTCCGCCTTGCATATTGTGTTTCAGAAAAGACAATCATCAATTCTGAAGCCGCTTTCTGTAAAGCACGTAAAGAATGGTAATTTTCTGCTTCCTGGAGGTATAACATGAAAATCCTGATGGTCAGTGCCGAAGTAGTACCTTTTGCTAAGACTGGCGGACTTGCAGATGCCGTATCAGCCCTTTCAATTGCACTCGAAAAACTTGGTCATGATGTAAAGATTGTCATGCCACGCTATTACAAGATATCACGTGAGAATCTTGAATTACTTGACGGACCGATGGGTATTCCAACAGGCACAGGTGAGGCGTGGACAGCTGTTTACACGGCAAAACTTCCGGGAAGCAAGAATCTCCCTGTATACTTTATTGACCATGAGCAGAGTTTTGGTCGTGACGGTGTCTATGGAACACCACAGGAAACTGACTTCTCAGATAATCCAGAACGCTTTTCAGTGCTCTGTCACGGTGCATTCCAGCTTTGCCGCAAACTCAACTGGGAACCGGACATTATTCATGCACATGACTGGTCTGCAGCGCTTGCACCGGTTCTGTTGAAATTCAATGAAAAATGGGTAGGGTTCGGCCGTACTGCAAGTGTCCTGACAATTCATAACCTCGGATATCAGGGTAATTACAGCAAACAGCATTATCCGTCACTCGGACTTAACTGGGATTACTATTTTGCAACAGGTTTCGAGGATTATGACCGCATCAATTTCCTGAAAGCTGGTCTTGTATCAGCTGATATGCTGACGACTGTTTCCCCGACATATGCACGCGAAATACAGATGAGTGAATACGGTTTCAGAATGGACGGAATCCTCAGGCAGAGAAGTGGAAACCTTGAAGGAATTCTTAACGGCGTTGATACACAGATATGGAATCCTTCCAAAGACAAGAAAATTCCGGTGCAATATAGTGCCAAGACAATAGAAAAGAAAATCGGGAACAAGCTTGCCCTTCAGGAACGTATGGGACTTGAAGTTAATCCTGACATCCCGCTTTTCGGAATCGTAACACGACTTGCAGATCAGAAGGGTGTCGCGGAGTTATTTGCCCCGACGTACGGTTGGGCGTACAGAATGTGTACGAGTATGAACATGCAACTTGTTGTCCTTGGCTCCGGCGAACGCTGGTGTGAGGATGAGCTTCGTTCCCTCCAGTCAAAACTCCCGAACCTGCGTTGTTTCATCGGTTACGACGACGCTTTAAGTCATTTGATTGAAGCGGGCAGTGACTTCTTTGTAATGCCATCGCGATACGAGCCGTGCGGACTGAATCAGATGTATTCACTGTTATACGGTACGCTGCCAATCGTTCGTCGTACTGGCGGTCTTGCTGACACGGTAGAAAATTACGATGAAAATACTGGCAATGGCACAGGATTCATCCTCGATAATCTTACTCCTGACAGTATTTACGACACTGTAGGATGGGCTGTTTACGCCTGGTATAACAAGCGTGACCATATTGAAAAGATGAAGAAACGTGCAATGGCACAGAAATTCGGCTGGGATATTTCCGCAAAGAAATATGTCGAAGTGTACGAACGTGCACTTGCTAGTCTGCCGAGATAGAATTAAGCGTATCTTTTGAAAGGAGAATTGCCGAGCCATCTTTTGCCGTGACAATAACTCCTGCTTCAGATACGTCTATAGGCGTTGACTCAATTACCGCAACATCAGATTTGGCGGCGAGACGTAAATCCTCAGAGTACTTAGCTACAACGTAATTCTTGTCCTGTGCAACAACTGTCCAAAGGAACCCATCCTGATAGACGAATGCAGCTTCTTCTGAAACATCTTCTACAGACTGGGCACAGATTTCAAGGCTTTCTTTATCAATAAGAACGAGTTTTATTGAAGAATTAGCAAGTCCTTTTTTACCGGCAATTGCTGCGAACGTATCACCAATCTGAATTATCGTTCTGTTTCTGATAAGTGTTACAGGACTTTCACGAACTACATCACCTGATTGAGAATCAATATAAACAATCTGAGAATAACCATTTTTCTTATCTACAAGCTTCTGTCCCCAGATTGTCTGAATATCAGCTGCAGCACGTTCTTCATCAAGATTCTTCTTTTTATCAGCAGCTATGTCAGACCGTTCTGATAATGTTTCAGTACGTTTCCTGTCAGAGAATTTCTGTTCTTTTGCCGCCTCTTCAGACTTGGCCTTTGAAAGGGCTTCTGCGTCCAGAGCTTCTTTCTTACGGGCTTCTTCTTCCTCTGCCGCTTTACGTGCCGCAATATCCTTATCCAATGCTTCCCTGAATGCCTCTTCATCATCAGGATTGGCAATTGCAGCCTCCCGGGCAAGCGCAGCTTCTTCCTCGGCCTTTATGCGTGCAGCTTTAGCATCTTCTGCTGCAGCTTTTGCATCTTCTGCTGCTTTCTGAGCGGCTACAGCATCCTTCTGGGCTTCCTGTGCAATTTCATAGGCTTCTTCTGCTTCACGTTCCTTGAAATCAGCCATATTTGTCCGTTCATCAACTCCGCGTGAATCTTCCTCCCGCATTGAATCAATGACGTTACTGTCTGTAATTGATGTAGTATCAATGATGGAAAGACCTTCACGGTCAGGATCATGAAGTGGAATGACTATCTGTGTTTTTCCAGGCCAATCCTCAAAGTTTACTGAAAGACCAAAAATATCAGATGAAAGATTATCAAGAACAATCTGTTTGTATTTACCTTTAACCTCATCAAATTTGCCACGGTATACGGCATTGTACACTGTTATGAATGTAGCAAGGGTAGAGGCGTCTGCTTCCGAATAATTATAGGCGGCAGTAAGATAACCGGTAATGATTGTCCTCAGATTACGGATATGATCAACGCCAACTCCCGGACCAAGAGTGAGGATATCTGCATCAAGTCCGCCATCAGAATCATCAATTGCATGAAGTACGTGGTATCTGTTTTCAGTTCCTGCAGTAAGTGATTCTTTTGAGGCGATTATCTGTCCCAGTTCCGTTCCGATTGCTGCAATCTGTGCTTTTGTATTGATAACTGTATATGGTCCCGTGTAATTGATGAACTGAATTACATCTGGATTAGTTGCAGAATCAAGTTCACTGCGGCTGACTTCAAGTGCAAAAAGGCTTGATGCAAGAAGTATAATTAAAAAGATTGCAACAGTTTTCTTCATAGAATGCTCCGGAAGGATGTTATACACGTTCATTTTACAGGCTGCGGCCTGATTTGTAAACGTTTTCTATATATAGATTATCGGTTGTTTTTCTACTATTTACACGTAAATAAGGCAAAAGATTCTATGTGACTTGTCTGCGGGTAAAAATCGAGAAGGACAAGTTTTTCAAGTGAATAACCACTCTGAATAAGGCGTGCAGCGTCGCGCGCGTGGGTGACCGGATCACATGACACAGAACAGATGAGAGGTGTCTTATGTGAACAGAGCCACGTACAGACTTCTTTCTCCATACCGGAACGCGGCGGATCTATTACAACTGCATCATACGTCTGTTTTGCTTCGGGAGTACGTATCCATTTTGCGCCGCTCATTGCATATGAATCGTGTGCAATTCCGGCGACATTCTTTTCCGCGTATCCTATTGCGTGGGAATTATGCTCT
>JAZUFS010000439.1:0-1790 GCA_045640805.1 Treponemataceae bacterium | reverse complement strand
GTAGTTCCCCGTCTGCATCTCAATGTTGAACACGCGGTCGCTTTCCTTCACGAATACGTCAAGGCGGATTCCGTGTGCATCATACTCGGTCTCGATGTGATGCTCCGTCGCAAGATATTCTATCCGCTCAATCTTCACATCCAGCATGATTTCGAGCAGCTCGCGGCATAAGTGCTCATCCTGCATGACCGTGCAGAAGATGTAGTTGTCGTAAATCTGCAGGTCTTCCCATCTCTTTGAAAACTGACCCATAAGGCGCCTCCGATAACAAAAAAGTCAGATACACAAACGTGCATCTGACTTTATTATTACCGTTGGAATTGAGATTTATTAAAAACTGGCTTTTTTTCTACATGGCAGTTATTGCATCATGAATTTTCTGCCATTTTTGGGCTTCTGCACCTGAAGTTTTGCTCTTAAGAGACAAAGACCATGCCTGATAATCTGCAACGGCTTCGGCAGGCACTTTTATGGTAAAGCCTGTAACATCCCCAAAGAAGGGAGAAGAAGACAATGATGTAGCAGGTGGCGTTACCGGTTTCATAATGAGGGTCTTGCATTTACTGCAACTATCAAGAAACATAAATCCAATATAAGTTACTGTTGATGGAACAGCCAATTCTGTAAGTTTGCTACAACTGACAAAAGAAGCGTCACCAATTTTCTTAACACCCTCAGGAATAATGACAGACTCAAGTTCTTGACACCACCAGAAACAATCCTCGGCAATTTCTGTTACTGTAGAAGGTACTTCATAACTTTTCATTTTAGGAGGGACTGCCACCAGCGTTGTTCCGTCTGCATTCAGAAGTGCACCATTACAGCTGGAATAGGACACACTGCCTTCTGCTACAGAAATTGATTCAAGAGACTTTGTATCTGAAATACAATGTTCTTTCAGACTTGTTACGGTTGCAGGAATTTCATAACTTGTCTTCGCAGACGGAATAAGCAGCAGTTCTGTCTTGCCTGCATTCAGCAGTGCTCCGTTTGCAGATGCATAGGACGTACTACCCTGCTCGACGACTATTGCTTCCAGATTTTTAAGGAGCTCAAAAGGAGTTGTTGTTAAATTGAGTCCCTCAATTTCAGATACTTCTTTTGGAAGAGTTATTGTAGTACCCTGCCATTTTTTTGGAATGCAAATGAGTGTAGATTTGTCTTTTGTGTAGACAATATTATCTAAGGAACAATAATACGGGTTATTTTCTGCAATTGTTATTTCTTCAAGTGAGTACATTCCGCTCAGTAAACCACCTTCAAATGACTTAAGCGTAGACGGCAGTACTATTGACCGGAAACCGACAGACGGTAAGGAATAATATTCAATTTCAGTAATGCCTTCCGGCAGAATAAGTTTGCTGATTCCAAAACTTTTGAAATCACCTTCAGCTACTTTGGAAACACCGGTACAATGCGATAAATCAAGCGTTACATCAGAAAATGAATACGTACTGAGAAGTTCTCCAATTTCAGCGAAACCTGGCGCTTCATCAGTGATGACAAACGTAATGCTGATATCTCTTGCCAGCACTTTATTATTCATGGCAAGCCTGATGTCCTGTGCTTTCTGCGGCAACTCTGCAGCCGTAAGGGTAAATGTCTTTGGCGTGGTATCAGGAGTTGAATTCTGGGGCAGGTTTCCTCCTTCATCATTTAACGGATTCCCACCGGCACCATTACCACCGCAAGCAGTAAACAGCAGGCACACGCTCATAAGCAGGGCAAGTGCAATCGTTAGTCTTACTTTTTTCATAACGTCTCCTTTATTTCCGCCGTTTCTGACTGAC
>JAZUFS010000438.1:0-2435 GCA_045640805.1 Treponemataceae bacterium | reverse complement strand
TAACGGCCGCGGAGTTCCCGGTATTGAGCGCCGCTCTGACGAGAAGACGGGAAACGCCAGCCTGTACAAAAAGAAGAAATAGCTTATTCTGCTTCGCCGAATCGCTTTTTAGAAAGCTTAACCTTCCTGATGTTGAGCACGATGCAGAGGATGGTCATGGCTGCAGCGGAAAACGCAAATGTCAGTAGCATAGTGTTGTTGCTGGCATTCAGCGGGATTGAGACTGCGAACATGATGACAACAGCCGCCACCAGAATAGCCATGATGTCAATCAGGATGAATCTGAAGATTTCAAATCCCTTCTCAAAACCGGTCATTTCTGGCCATTCTTTCAATCCGTCAGAGTATTCTCCATCACAGACTTTGCATTTGTAGAATGTTGGCTTTCCAATCCTGCTTTTTGGTCCGATGCTCCACTGGGTTGTAATTTCAACAGGTTCCTTGCAGTTTGGACAGAAAGTGTATTTGATTGATGTAAACATACGGATTCCTTTTTCTATCAATAGTATTATAACACCAGGAATCTGGAATGTCTTATTCAAAGGTGTGATGAATTGCTTTTTCCCATAAAAAAACGGCACCCGTCCCCGTAGGTCCATGGTGCCGTTCCTGGTGAGGCGGCATGGCGCTCCGCCCTTCCCAGATTAGGAGTAAAAAAAACTAAAAGGTGTTTCCCTCAAACTGGGGGAGACCACTTAAGCCCTGTTTCAAGTCTGCATCCGTCGGGATGTAGTCAGACATTGTGCCATCGTTGAAAGCTGCATATGCCTTCATGTCAAAGTAGCCGGTACCGGTCAGGCCGAAGACGATATTCTTTGCTTCTCCTGTCTCGCGGCACTTGATTGCCTCATCGAGCGCAACCCTGATGGCGTGGCTGCTTTCCGGTGCAGGAAGAATTCCTTCAATCCGTGCGAAATACTGTGCGGCTTCAAAGACTTCAGTCTGCTTGACTGAGCGTGCTTCGATAATGCCGTCGTGTTACAGCTGTGAAACGATTGAGCTCATGCCGTGATAGCGCAGTCCGCCTGAGTGGTTTGCAGAAGGAATGAAGCCTGAACCGAGCGTGTACATCTTCTGGAGCGGCGTAATTTTTCCCGTGTCGCAGTAGTCGTAGGCGAACACACCGCGTGTAAGGCTCGGACAGCTTGCAGGCTCAACGGCGATAATCTGGCAGTCGAGCTTTCCCTTGATCTTGTCGCGTGCAAACGGAGCAATAAGTCCGCCCAGGTTTGAACCGCCACCAGCGCATCCAATGATGATGTCCGGAACAACGTCGTACTTTTTGAGTGCACTTTCAGTCTCAAGGCCGATAACCGTCTGATGCAGCAGAACCTGGTTCATGACGCTTCCGAGTACATAGCGGTAGCCTTCAAGCTTGCCTTCTGTCTCGACAGCTTCTGAAATAGCGCATCCAAGGCTTCCGGTTGTTCCCGGGTGCTCTGCGAGGATGCGGCGGCCGACTTCTGTTGTCTCTGACGGAGATGGAGTGACGTTTGCGCCGTATGTCCTCATGACTTCGCGGCGAAACGGCTTCTGCTCGTATGAGCACTTTACCATGAACACCTTGCAGTCAAGACCGAAGTAAGAACATGCCATTGAAAGTGCTGTTCCCCACTGGCCGGCGCCTGTCTCAGTCGTGACGCCTTTCAGTCCCTGCTTTTTTGCGTAGTAGGCCTGCGCAATTGCAGAGTTCAGTTTGTGGCTGCCTGATGTGTTGTTGCCCTCAAACTTGTAATAAATATGTGCCGGCGTTCCAAGCTTTTTCTCAAGGCAGTACGCCCTGATAAGCGGGGAAGGACGGAACATTTTGTAAAAGTCCCTGATTTCTGTCGGAATGGTGATGTAAGGCTCTGTTGTGTTAAGTTCCTGCTTGATGAGCTCATCGCAGAAAACTCCACGAAGATCTTCAAATCCAAGTTCTTTATGGGTTACCGGGTCCAGCAGCGGAGCCGGCTTGTTCTTCATGTCTGCACGTACATCATACCAGGAGACCGGCAGCTCATTTTCTGACAGATAGATTTTGTAAGGGATTTCTTTTTCGCTCATACCGTTTACCTCCTTGATGAGTGATGTTTTTGTTTGTAGTAACAATATAGATGTTTCTCTAAATAATATCAAGTGGTTTTTAAAAGAATCTTAAAGAAATTACATGAAAATTGAAAAAAAACGAAAAACGGGTTACATTTACTTAGTGGATGTATATTTATGAAAAAGAGTGTTTGGCTTTTGTGCCTTTTTCTGGCAGTAATCAGCCTCATTTCATGCGGTGACCTTTTCAATCAGGCAGCAGATCCTGATAAAAAATATCTGAGCGTTACAAGCATGATGCCTAATGATGCTCTTGCCTATATTGGTGATATCACCGATTCATTTCCTTCGCCAAATGACCATTATATAGTCAGGAACTGTTTCGGGTATTCTGAGCTGTATGCCAA
>JAZUFS010000437.1:0-2223 GCA_045640805.1 Treponemataceae bacterium | reverse complement strand
TATAACGATACGAAGTATGAAGACCACGTCACAGACAACGGACATTACCCAGGGCGTCATCTGGAAGCAGTTGCTCGCCTTCTTCTTCCCCATCCTGTTCGGCACCTTCTTCCAGCAGCTCTACAATACAGTCGACGCAATCATCGTAGGTCGCTTTCTTGGCAAAGAGGCACTGGCCGCCGTCGGTGGCGGGACGGGAACCGTCGTCAATCTGCTTGTCGGTTTCTTCACGGGACTTACCGGCGGCGCAACCGTCAGCATCTCGCAGTTTTACGGTGCCAAGAACAAGCGTGACATGCACCGTGCAGTCCACACAGTAATTGCCTTTGCACTTGCTGGCGGTCTCATCATCACCGTACTCGGCATTTTCTACGCCCCGTGGATGCTCCGCCTGCTCGGAACCCCGGATGAAATCCTTACCCTGGCAATCCAGTACATCACGATTTTCTTCATGGGAATCCTGCCATCCATCATCTACAACATGGGCAGTGCAATCCTGCGCGCTGCCGGTGACTCAAAGCGGCCGTTCTACATCCTGATAATCGGAACGTTCCTGAACATCATACTCGACACACTGTTCATCGCCGTCTTCAAGCTCGGCGTCGCAGGTGCTGCATATGCGACAATTGCGTCCCAGACTGTGACAATGATTCTCGTCGTCATCATCCTGATGAAGACAAATGACACGTATAAACTCACATTGAAAGACATCCGCTTTGACGGTCCCATGCTCAGGACAATCCTGCACCTGGGGCTTCCGACAGGCTTTCAGTCAGTCATGTACACGGTGTCAAACCTGCTGATACAGAAAAACGTGAACGCGTTCGGCACAAATACGATTGCGGCGTGGGCTGCATACGGAAAGGTCGACTGCATTTTCTGGATGATGATCAACTCGTTCGGCATTGCAATCACGACGTTCGCGGGTCAGAATTACGGTGCCCACAAGATTGACCGAGTCCACAAGGGAACAAAGCAGTGCCTGCTGATGGCGGCAATCGCCACTGTCGCAATGGCCGTCATCTTCATCGTGGCAGGCCGCTACATTCTCTGGCTCTTCTGCGATGATCCCGCCGTTCTTGAAGAAGGCATGAAGATAATCAACTTCCTCGCGCCATCATTCATCACGTTCATCTGCATTGAAGTCCTGTCTGGCACCATCCGTGGCTGCGGCAAGACGCTCGTACCGGCACTCTTCACCTGCGGCGGTGTCTGCGTCCTCCGCATTATCTGGCTGGCGGTGGCAGTGCCCGTATGGCCGACAATGATTACCGTCTCAGCGTCCTACCCCATCAGCTGGACGCTCACAAGCGGACTGTTCATCGTATATTACAGTTATCTGAAAAAAAGGGATTTCGGCGCGGCTGTAAAAGCGGACTAACCGCTAGCACCTGACAGGCGCCCACTCAGGCTCATACTCGCCCGGGTACACGCGGATTGAGCAGGCTTCCATGCATACTTCATCAACAAACTTCTGGATATCCTGGGCAAACGGTGAGAAAAGGTCGTCAGGCGAATATGACAGGTCGAGCATCGTCTCCTCGCCTTCAAAAGCTGCCCGTGAATACGCCCCCTGAAGAGAGACCATATCCTCAACCGCAGGATACACATGCGGCATCTTCTTTTCCTCGTACTTGAACTTCAGGAATGCAAGCTGCATTTTCTCAAGTTCAGCGTGCGACGCGCCTTCAAGAGAAAAGCCTGATGACGGGCCGCAGTTGTTGCAGCGCTGCCACTCGGCAAAGTCTGAAAGGAAAGCGGATGGCTTAAGGCGGAGCGGATGAAGCACGGTCAGGAACCACGGCACGGCGCGGCCCTCGGTATAGAAAGCATCTGAGGCAAACGAAAGATTCTTCAGAAGCGTAATGTCCTGCGTTGAAAGGCGCGGGCCGGCCTTAACGCCTTCAAGCGAGAAGTACATGTGGTTCGGATACTGTTGAGTCAGGAAATCAAGAAGCTCACGGAAACTCTTTACGCTGAACAGTTCGCTGTCAAAAGCGGAACAGTCCGCATCGAAACCGAACACAAGCCCCATGTCATTAAGAAGCGCGCACTTTTTCTCAAGAGATTTACGCTGGTTCTGCCAGTCAGCAGGAACGTCGAGTGAAAGCGAGCAGTACAGTTCCGAGGCAGTCTCTGCAACCTGGCGGTCAATGACCGTGTGCGGCAGATGAATGTCAAACAGCACATCCGGCGTTTTGTGCGCGGCTGCTTTCATGAAGC
>JAZUFS010000436.1:0-2397 GCA_045640805.1 Treponemataceae bacterium | reverse complement strand
ACGATCCGACTTAAGAAGACCTTGTAAAAACCAGCATTTTGGAAAATCCACAATGCTGGTTTTTTTGTCATTACCAGGTGTATTATATAAGCAGGGAGGGACCCGCCAACCATTATGTACAACGAAAATCCATTTGCTCACAGACTTATGACAGCAAAGCAGCTTATTCCGGAAACACTCTCTGCTATGAAGAATGTATATGAAAACCGTGATAAAAAAGCAGAAAACGGTTTTATCCATTCGGGAATGGATGATTTGTATTTCAGAAAAGGAACCCTGTCGTTTTTATGTGCGACTGATTTCAAGCAGGACATGGCTGGCAGTTTTTTTCTGGATATAGGCAACAGACAGAATAAAAGTGTTGGCTGGATTACGACTGAACCAGATGAACTGACAGATTTTTGCGAATGGCTTATCGATGTAAAAGCGGGTATCTCATATCCTTTCCCCTGGGATTGTGATGAAAATGATCTTCAGAAGGGGACGAAAATAGCAGAGATTTTGACAGAGAAGAACCTTCTGTTTGCGGATGTGCCTAATGGCAGTTTTGAGAAAATTGAAAATGCCATATACACCATGGTCACGGATCATCAGGCAGAAGTGGTGTTCATCAACAGTTTTGATTATCTTGCAGAAGTTGTGTATCCGGGAAATAAAGAAACGTACGTGAATGATATGGAAAAACTGCTTTCCTCATTTAGAAATCTTGCAAAGAAGCACAATATTGCCATTGTCATGTTGATGGATTTTCCTGAATGGACATGGCAGGACGAATGGCCTCCAAAACTGAGCGATTTCAAGTCGAACGTGATTATCCCTAAAATGGCGGATATGGTGTTGTTGCTTTATAACGCGGAGTATGATGCAGTTAATCACTATCGGGCAGAAAAGTATAGGCTTGATATTCTGAAAGATGTGAATGGAGGTTGTGCTACGTATTCATTTGATTACGATTTCAATTACAGCAAATTCGTTCTGACATGTAGCCCGCACGGAAGAGTCTCTCACGCATAAACATATTGCTTAATTTGCTCAAGCTGTGACTTCAATTCTATCCGGGCATTGCGTAAATCAATATCATTTTGCAATGACATGAAGTATCCGTCTGAAAGGCCGAAAAACTTACCCAATCGTAAAGATGTATCAACAGTAATCTTCCTTCGATCATGAAGAATATCCTGAATTCTTGAAGTTGGAACATTGATTTCCTGAGCGAGTTTATATGCAGAAATACCTAACGGAATCAGAAATTCTTCATTCAGGATTTCTCCAATTGTTGGTGTTTCAATATAATCAGACATACTTCGTCTCCTAGTGATAATCCACTATTTCTACATTGCAATAGTGTCCGTCCTTTTCTGTAAAACAAACACGCCATTGATCATTGATGCGGATTGAATACTGTCCTGCTCTGTCTCCAATAAGAGCTTCCAGGTGGTTACTTGGTGGTACTCTTAAATCTTGAAGGCATTTGGCATTATCTATCATCATCAGTTTCCTTAATGCAACTTTTTGGATTGCAGGCGGAAGACGTCTGGAAAACTGCTGATTATAAATAAGCTCAGTTTCTTTGTCCGCAAAACCTTTTATCATAAATGCATTATACACGCACGGCATGTATATGTCAAACGTGTATATAACTCCGTTTAAATTTGACATAGTCATCATATAGTCATATACTATCAATATAGTCATGATATGACTATATTTCAGGAGGCTTACATGACGGCACCACTGTATGATGTGAAATCGCGTTTCAGCGAGTATGTGACCATGGCAGAAAACGGCGAAGTTATTGAGATTACAAAGCACGGCGTTCCGACAGTTGTTATCGTCAGTAAACGTGAATGGGATGAGGTTAATGACGAGTATGCAAGAAACCATCGTCCGAGTTTCATGGAATCAGTCCGGAAATGGCGGGAAGAAACCGGAGGTTTGACTCAGGAAGAAGCTGAGGAGTTTTGCGCCAGTCTTGAAAGAATGCGTGAAGAAGAAAAGAACACTGTCTGGCCGGAGGTGAACCCATGGGATTAAAAACTGTCTATCTGCTTGATACAAATATTGTCTCTGAGGTACCGAAGCCGCAGCCGGTTGAAAAAGTGGTCACAAAAATAGAGGCATATTCTCATTTTTGTGCGATTTCATCGACTGTCTGGTTTGAGCTTCTGAAAGGAATCTTCGTTTTGCCGGAAGGTTCGCGGAAAGAGAAACTGCGGAAGTATGCGTATGACACGGTTCAGGCCACGTATCCCATCATTCCGTACGATGACCACTGTGCCGTAATCAATGCCGACATATATGCGCGCATGCTGAAAAACGGTACGCCGGTGTCTCCGACCGACATGCAGATTGCGGCGACTGCACTTGCCAACAACATGATTGTCGTAACGCGTAACA
>JAZUFS010000435.1:0-2748 GCA_045640805.1 Treponemataceae bacterium | reverse complement strand
ACAATCTTTGCAGCTGCTTCAACAACGCGCTTGTCCTCGCCTTCGCAGAGAACGATTGTCTTGTTTGCAGCCTTAGCTTTTTTCAGCAAATCTTCAATAAATGCCATGAGTGCACTTCCTAAATGAAAAATATCCGCCGCGTCAAAGCAGCTTTCTTCTAAAATACACCGATAGCACGTCATTTTCAAGACCGCAGGGACTGTGTTGTGCGGGGGGGACCCGCCTGCCGCATCTCTGCAAGGTGCTGCGGCGCTTGGGTATCTCACTCGCGTGCAAGCACGCTCGGGGCCGATGCACCTTGCAGAGCCGCGTACGGCGGTTCCCACCCGCACAGCAGATATGTGCTTATAATAAGGCTTTTTGCGGCCTCCTCACACACGGCAGATTCGGATAGCAAAATGCCAAAATGCGATATTTTGCAATTTTTAGTAAATATTTTGTCGTATAAACTTGACATTTAGTTTAACATGCTTTATAACTGAAAATGTCAGGGGAAAGGAGAGAGCCCACTGACAAAAACAAAGAGAAATCCGGATCGGACATCCGGAGAAAGGAGTTTATCATGAGTTTTTATTGGATTTTAGGATTTGCAGTTGGAGTCGTACTTGTAGCTATTATCTGCAGTATGGGAAGAAGAATGCAGAAAAAAGCCGGCAAGAAACCGGCCGATTTCGATGAACGCCAGGTCGCTGCACGCGGCAAATGTTTCCAGTCAGCGTTCTTCACGTTGTTTTCAGCAAATGTCATCATGGCACTTCTTGCTGTTATATTTGACGGCTATGCCATCCTGGAAGGACCTGTTCCCTATCTGCTTCTTATCTTCCTGGGCGCAACAGTTTTCGTCACCGCAGCCATCAGGAACGATGCATACTTCCGCCCGGGTGAAGCTTCTAAAGGATACACCTTCATCTTTGGCGCGCTTGGCATTCTGAACCTGATTGGCGGCATCCGCCACATTGTTGACGGCAGCATGCTCGATGAAGCAGGCCGTCTGGATACAGGCTGCATGAACCTGATGGCAGGCCTCTTCTTCGTTATTGTCGCAGCAGCCATCCTGATCAAGCAGGTTCAGGACAGGAAAGCAGCCACAGACGATGAAGGAGACGCTGAATGAAGAACCTGAAGCTTAAGGCAGCCCGTGCGCTGAAAGACCTGTCGCAGGACCAGCTTGCATCTGCCGTGGGCGTTTCCCGGCAGACAATAAACGCGATTGAAAAGGGCGACTACAACCCTACAATCAACCTGTGCATCGCCATCTGCAAGGAACTTGGCGTCACGCTGAACGACCTTTTCTGGGAAAGCGAAGCCCAGTAAACATACCTGATACAGCCGGAAGGAGAGAGCCGCTTATCAGTAAGCCCGCAGAAATGTCAAACCGTTTCCGTGGGCTTTTTTTTACTAAAAAGCAATAACCATATTTTTATTAAATATATACAGATAATCAAAATTTTTTCCTAACGCCTTTCCCCCCTCTTCTTACATAATGTACGATATGCAGCAGGAAGCCACTCAGGGCATCATCATCTATTTCAACATCGCCGCCCTGATAATCATGTCCATTATCCTCTTCTCAATTTACTTCCGCAAAATGACAAAAGGTGCGGTCAACAAGTGGTTCATTGCATTATGTATCGTGACCATCCTTACGACCATCACGGACCTTCTGTGTGCATGGTTTTCCCCTCCGGAACACGTTGCCCTCATTCCGGAAGCAGTTTTCTTCTCAATCCATACGCCGTATTTCTTTTTGCGGGCTATCATTCTGCCCGTATACACGATGTTCGTCATAGCAAAAGCTGGCGGGTTTTCCACTCTCAGAAGAATGCCTTCCGGCAAGAAAATTGCCTTCGCGACTCCGCTTATATTTGCGACGATGTGCCTGCTCGTAAATCCATTCCGGCCATTCCTGTTTGAAAAGAGTGCCGAATTCGGCTATCACAGATTGAGCGGCATGTTCCTGCTATACCTCAATGCCTCATTTTATCTTCTGTTGAATCTCATCGTTATCTTCAGGTTCAGGAAACTCTTTACCAAAACTGAGTTCATATCTCTGCTGCTCATGGCACCATTCCAGCTCATTGCGGTCGGACTTCAGTTCTTCAATTCCAATCTGCTCGTTGAAATGTTCGCAACCACCTGTTCCATACTCATCATCACCATAACGGTACACAGGCCAGAACTGCTGCTTCTCTGGGATTTCGGAACCTACACAAAACATGCATATCTTGAAGAACTGAAAAGAATTTCACTGCTGAACCGGCCCGTCACCATTCTGTTCGTGAAAATCAAGAACTTCAGTGATATTATGGCATTTCTGCCCTACAACATTCTGACAGAAGCCATCAGCGACAGAATCAACAGAATGACCGTCAGCGCACCGCCAGCGTTCAGCGATTCGCAGATTTACTATCTGGATGACGGACTTTTTGCCATTGTTGCAGACCAGACTTCAAAAGAAGAAGCAGCAGAATATGCAGGCATCATCAATAACCTGCTTTACGAACCGATCCTTGTGGATAAGATTGAGGTACACCTTATCCCGCAGATCTGCTATTTTGACAGCCCTGATGACATCAGCGGATACGATGGCCTGTTCAGTTTCATCCAGTCATTCCAGTTCCTGCTGCCAAACCAGAAAGAGCCAGTGGATGCAGCAACAATCACCGGAACCAAGAATTTCATGATTACCAATGAAATTGATTCCATAGTGACAAACGCCATAAAGAATTCACGGTTCATGATGTACTA
>JAZUFS010000434.1:0-3302 GCA_045640805.1 Treponemataceae bacterium | reverse complement strand
AGCGTAGTCCAGGTGTTTTTCCCGGGCGTAAGTGAGGAAGTCTTTTTCTTCCTGAGTCACCCGTATCTGAAACTTCAGAGGAGATCCGAACTTCTGCTTCCTTCCTGCGTTTTCGCGGGCGCCTCCGTGTCCGAACTTTTTTTCATAAGACGCAAGTCCGGATTTTTTCAGATACTCTTTTTCAGAGATTATTTTGTCATCTGGCAAGGCTTCTGATTGTAACTTCTTTGTGACATATCCTTCTGCGTCTTTTATATAAACAAACTCATCCATTCTTAGACTATACTCCTTGTATTTTGATAATGTCAACAAAATCAAAATACTATATCTGTGTCTATCAGTATTATGGCCGCCCACCGCCTGCTTTTTTCAAAACTCGTTTCAGTTTCATCCGGGATTGTGGTAATATAAATATCTGATACGTTTGTAAAATAAGACAAAACTGTATCGTAATTGCAAAGAATCTTCATCCTTGCAGTGGTAAATTATAGGAGAAAGAGAATGGAGTGGCTTTCCTGCCTGAAAGAAGCAATAGCGTACATGGATGACAACCTGCTGGACATAAATGGTCCCGAGGATGTCGCTTCACATGTAAGCGTCTCTTCCATGTATCTGCAGCGCGGATTTCAGATTCTGACCGGAATCACGCTAGGCGAGTACATCCGGAACAGAAAACTGTATCTTGCGGCAGTGGAGCTGTGCAGTTCATCTGCCTCCGTTCTTGATGTTGCCCTGAAATACGGCTATGAAACGCAGGCGAGCTTTGACAAGGCGTTTTCCCGCTTTCATGGCGTCACCCCGCGTGATGTAAAGAAAGGGCAGGGCAGCATCAGGACATTCCAGAAGATGAGTGTCAGAATCGCTGTTAAAGGTGGGTTCAGTTTGCCGTTCAGAATTGAGAAGAAAGGACCGCTTGCTTTTGTGGGCTATCAGAAAGTGTTCGACTACGAGGATTGCCGCGCAGCAGTCGGCACGTGGTGGGATGAGTTCAGAAGCCATGCAGATGAGCAGCCGCCGTACGTTGTGCAGCATCATGTCGGCGAGTATGGCCTCTGCTTTGGCGACATCGGCCCCGTGCAGTTCAACTATGTGATTGCAGGCCTTCTCAGTGATGCGGGTGCTGCAGCAGGAAAAAGCTGTCCTGAAGGAATGCTTGTCAGGGAAGTCCCTGCAGGCGAATGGGCAGTTTTTGAATGCAGACGGAATGAGCTCTTCCAGATGTGCGACAAATTCTGGAACGAATGGCTTCCCGGGAACGAGGAGTATGAGCTTACCGACGGCTGTGTGGTCGAATGGTATTCTCAGGAAGACGGATTCGGCCCCAACCAGAGATGCGCACTCTGGTACCCTGTAAAACGAAAGGAGATGTGAGAAAATGCTAAAAGAGTTCCCGGAAGAAAGAAAAAACGAGATCAGAAGTCTGTTCAAGAAACGGCAGCCGAATGTATCTGCTTTGGGCTGTTATTTCAACGGTACCATGCCCGGCAAAACGTATGTGGATGACATCAATGAGCCGAAAAAGGCAATCGTCAAGCTTGATATGAGCTGGACATACATCAGTGATGATGCGGACTTCGCCTGGGTAGAAGAAACGCTCAACGACATCATACACTTGACCTGGATTCAGGTAATCTGGGCTCCTGAACGTCGCGGACAGTACCCGATTAAAGACAAGGCTACCATTATTCCGCGCAATGAGTACACCGAACGCGGCCCCGCTTTACAGAAGCCGCGTGATGTTGAACTTGTCCCGTTCTCCAAAGAACTGCTTTCAAAACTGCCCTGGGCAGACTGGCATGTTTCAGTGTACGGCTCAGCAGAAAACTTTCTTGAAAAAGCGTTCGGTTTTTATGCAGTTGAAAACGGTGTGCCCTACAGTGAAGCAGAAGCTGCTTTCAGCGCCGATGGATGGTGCGAAATCGGCATTATAACCGTTGAAGAACAGCGCCGTAAGGGATTCGCGTTTGCATCCTGTCTCCGCCTGCTTGAAGAAATTGATAATCGCGGCATGAAAGCCATCTGGGCATGTGACAAAGAAAATGTTGAGTCTGACGCGCTTGCAAAGAAACTCGGCTTTGTTAATCCCGTGGAGTACGACTTCATCTTCTTCCCGCACCAGCACGACTGACGGAAGCTGTCTTGTTACACATCCGTCTGGAATTCGTCCAGTTCGCGGAGTCTGTTTTCGTCGAGCGTATAGGTCAGGTTCTTCTCGTTGGTGGGGAGAACCGTCCCCTTGGGCCCGTTTTTGGCGCGGCGCAGATACTTGACCTGTGTTGAGTACAGATCAGCTGTACGCGCCTTTCGTGCCTTGCTGTAGTAAATGGCGAGTATGCCCGCATCTTTCAGGACTTCGGGCGGTACACTTTTTCCGGGGCGCGCCTTAATGAAGACATAACCGCCAGGAAAGTCGCGTGTATGAAGCCATAGATCAGCTCCCCTTACGTGATGGCGCAAGAGTTCATCGTTCTCATCAGCGTCGCGTCCAATCAGCAGCGTCCAGCCTTTTATCTCGTAGCTGATGCCGGGCCGCTTCTTAACAATCTGCTGTTTAGGCTTTACCTGCTTCCGTATCATCTGCTGCATGCGGAGCGGGTTCGGCTCTTTCTTCACAGCGTCGTACGCAGCCTCTAAATCAAGCAGTTCCTTTTTGGCGCGGCTTATGTCGTGTTCAAGCGCCTCTATGCCTGAAACGCTTTTCTTGTACTTGTCGTAGTAAACGGCGGCGTTTTCCTGTGCGTTCTTTTTCGGATCAATCATTATGCGCACCGTTGCGCCCGTCTCATAATCCTCGCATTCAAGAAAGCTGGATGACCCGTCAATCAGATGGCCGTACGTCAAAATCAAATCGCCCTGGTGCTTGAGTTTGTCAGAAGCAAGAAAACTTTCGCGCTTTGCTTCAAGCTTTTTGAGCGCGCCTTCCATTTTTGAATGCTTGCTCGTGTACCACTTTTCTGCCTGCTCAAGCAGTGACTCGCGTGAAAGCGCCTCTGCGTGCTCAGCGTACCACGTGTCTATTCTCTCGCTGTATGTCGGCTCACGCCCTGCTTCGCGTGCCTTTATGAAAGCGGGTGTCTCATCAAGCTCGCTGAACGTGCGTACGGGGAAGCGCTCAGTGTCGGGGGCGGGCAGGGGATCGCTCACTTCCGGCGGGATGAACGTGCCGCCGGTGACTTCGTTCTTCTTAGGACGGCGGTAGAACACATCGAGGATGACGTTGTTTTCATCGGTGACGATGATGTTCGGGGCGGCACTCCAGAGGCGTATGTAGATGAACAGCGTCTCTTTCCAGGTACTGATGT
>JAZUFS010000433.1:0-3504 GCA_045640805.1 Treponemataceae bacterium | reverse complement strand
TGGAAAGTTTTTTATTTTCGGTTTTTATGTAGGGATAATCCTGTTCAAAAAAATTATCGCCCTGTAATTTCAGACCGGCGTATCCGTCAAGATTGTGGGATAGTGTTGCATGGAAATACACAGAGACTGTATCTCCCGGTTTAGGATTAAAACTGTTTCCAGGTACAAGCACTTTTACCGGTACTGCTGTATTGTAGTCATGGACTGGTCTTCCATTTTCTGTCCATTCATTTTTCCATGGCCTTAAATTAATTTTTGCATAATATGATTTATCTGTCCTGTTACCAGCTGGAATTGCAGCGACAGGGGTTCCTGTGAATGACGGGTTTTCGTACCAGCCTGCAATTTCCTGCTGAGCAAGTTCCCAGTTCAGATTCACGAAGTACATCAAATCTTCCGGCAGAGTTCTGTCTGAGCCTGTGTATGCCAATTCCGTGTACGTCAGGTCACCGAAGTGGTAGTCAACTTTGTACGAATTGCTGTCACCAAGGATTACAAGTTTCCAGTTGCTGAAAACGACCGGGCCTGATTCCTTATTGTAGACATACTCAAAGTCCAGTACCTCATCAAATGAATCAGCGCTGGTTTCAACATTGTACACAGCATAGAGTTTTCTGTTCTGTGTATGAATTTCCCTTTCTCCAATACCGATCATACCCTGGGAATTCCAGAATTTTATCTGGCTCCAGCCGGTAATGTCATTTGACAGATCTGCTTCAAAAAGAATTGTTACGGTATCTCCCGCTTTGAATGAAAAGTCGGGGAATATGTCACGTGCCGGAACAGCCGATGAGTGACAGAATTCTGTTTCGCCGCCGTTATGATGACTTTTAATGGCCCAGTTGATCCAGAACTCACGGTCGACAGTGTTGTCTGCTGCACGTATGGATGTGAGCGGGCTGCCTGAAAGTGTTTCGTTGTCGTAACAGCCGAGAATCTGCTGGTCAAGGTACTGCCCCGGAATATTGGTTATATAGTTGATTTTGCTTGAATCGAGCAGAGTATATTCTCTGCCTTTTGGCCAGTAGTCATTGAAGGTGTACTCCTGAGTTTCTGTCTTCCAGTGATAGGTGTATTTCACGAGCGGAACGTCGCGGTAGTAGTAATTTATATACGGCTCATCGAGCTCACCGCCTGATGAGGAATTAATCAATGCTACACGGATAAGGTCTGGTCCGCAGGATGAGTATTCATACCACCATTCGCCCGTAGTGCCGTCGTTAAAAGAAAGCTGCTGGTGCAGAATTATTTTTCCGTCTTTTTCCTTAAGGTCGTATGTACCGGTAAGAATTTCTGTTCCGTTGTCCGACCAGTCGCTTGTCATGGTGCCGTCTGCGTGGAATGTCCATGTCTCATCCCAATCGCATCCCTGTGTCCTGACTTTATCTACAGTCCACGAATCCTGTATGAGCTGGTCCTTCGTTCCATTCTTTACGCGGTACCAGTGGTTATAGATTGCCGGCTCATAGTACTCGACAGGATGCCAACCGTCTTCCTGAACACGGTCGCGTTTAAAACGGTTCATGACAAGTTCGTCATCAAGCACATCAGTATAGTAATAAGATGTGATGTCAACATTATTCCATGTATTGTTGTCATTTGAATAGGCGGTTGTATGCAGTGCGAGTACCTGCCGTCCCTGTGCATCAGTTGAAAGTGACCATGTTCCTTTGTCCCATTCGCTATAGTAAGGGGCCACAAGGTGTGAGTCAAAAGTTCCATCTATATTAAAGGTCATGAGGTCATCTGCCCATAGTTCCTGATTATAGCCGTAATCGTAGGCCCAGGTGCCGACTATTGACGATGTGTCTGCGGCGCCCCGTGTGGTTGCACATGATGTGATGCAGAAAAGGAGGGCAAGGCAGATAAGTGCAGAAAATAGTTTTTTCATATAATTCTCCTGAATGTAATTTGTCTATAAATATAGGGCGCCTCCCGGTTGGGGGAGACGTCCTGTGTCGCTAAGTGCGGATGAGTGCTGCTGCGCGTGGTGTGGGATTAGTGTTTTTCTATCCAAAGAGAGAAGCAGTTGGATTCCATATCGCCGTCGTAGAGATGCTTGTTATACTCAAAGCAGATGAGCATGTCTTCTAAGTTCTCTGGAAGTGATTTGTCTCCCAATAATTTGAGGGCAAATGAGCCTTCCCACAAACCAGATTCTAAGGTGATATTACTTAGAGACCCAGATGCGACACGTTCCCAATTGTCTTGTGAACGGTCTACAAGATAAAGTCCGCAATATTCATCCTGGTTTATAGATTCTTGTGTTGACAGTGACATTTCAGACTTCATTTTGACGGTTACGGCTTTTTCATCTGTCATACCGCTTAAATCGCTCAGATCGTCGTTTGTAAAGAACACCTGTGCTGGCAGGTATGTGAACCATGCGTAATCGTCATTTTCATCAGGTTCTCCTTGTGACATCTTTGGCGTGATTTTCATGTACACGTGTGATTCCATGCCTGGTTCAACCGATTCGAGCGTAATTGCTGGAATCGGATATCCTGTGATGTCGGCATTTCCATACCATTTATCCATATTAAGATTATAGGCAATTTCTGCGTCAAAATCTTCAAACTCGCTAAAGTACTGCATATCTGTCGGCAGTGCCCTGTCAGCAAGCCTGTACGCTTTTTCTGTGTACGTCATGTTACCGAAGTGGTAGACAAGGTTATACCAGTTATTACCTGTCCCAAGTACATGAATTTCGAAGTTACTGAATTCAAGCGGTGCGTCAAAGAACTCATGGTGATAGTCAATGTGGAATTCCATGTCATCAAGTGTTGGAATGTGTCTGCCTTGATCTGGCTGCAGGGTAAATACGGCTGTCAGATTGTTGCCATTCTGGACGACACAACTATACTCTTCTCCTATATCACCCCAGTCACTGCCTTCTGATGTATCGATTATGAATGCGTGCCAGTGATCGTTAACATTGGAAATGGTTGTTCCCTCTGGAATAGTTGCATTCATCTGGATGGTGATCGGGTTCCTGCTGCTTATGGCTTCCAGTGTCTCAAGTTCATCATCATTTGAAATAAGGGTTCTGACAGGCAGACAGAAGTCAAAGCCATAATCGTTGGTATTCCTTTCTCCCCACATTCCAAATGACGGCGTGAAGTTCATGTAGACGTCTTTTGTTTCCCCGACATTTCCCGTGACAGTTGTAACAGGGGTTCCAGTATCGTCAGCCCAACCCTCAAAGTCAATATAGTTGGTGGCGTAGTATTCGTAATCAGAGTAATAAGGATAGAAGACGTCCCACAGACCGTCTTCTGTCGGCAGTTCAAAGTCATTTTCGGTCAGCGCACGTGTAGTGAATGCCAGATCACCCACATGGTAGTTCAGGATAAATGAATTGCTGTCAGTAAGCTGGATGATGCTGTAATTTTCAAGGGTAACCGGATAGTCGTCATTACTGTAATAGAAGATGAATCCCATTTCAGAAATGTCTCTTGCCTTGAAATCGTCGTCTATCTTGACCTGGAATACATGGTTAAACTG
>JAZUFS010000432.1:0-6722 GCA_045640805.1 Treponemataceae bacterium | reverse complement strand
CTGGACATACTATTCAATCAACTGTGAAAAGTTCAGGGAGTTCAAATCTGTTATTGAATGCATAACATGCTGTGATACAGAAACAGAATGCTGCTGTAAATAGTGAATCAAAAGCGTTGAAAGACGGGTTTTTTTTAGGATAAAACATAGATATATGTAAATATATCTATTAAAGAAAAGGAGGCCGTATGGCAAACGAAGGATGCTGCTGTGGAAGCAGTGAATCAAAGGTTATTTCATCTATCAAGGTTTTGGGAAGCGGATGCAAAAGCTGCCACAAGCTTCACGAAAATGTAATCGATGCATGTGCAGAAATCAATCTTGCAACTGATATCGAATATGTAACTGACATGGAAAAAATCATGGGTTACGGCGTAATGAGTATGCCATGCCTTGTTATCAATGAAAAAATCGCAAGCGTTGGAAAAGTTCTTTCAAAAGAAGAAATCATCCAGCTTTTAAAATAAGGATTTTGATATGAATGTATGGGATTTTATTCAGAATCAGATTTTCGGAATGAAGTGGCTCAGTGATGTCATTGAAAAATTTCTGGTACTTTTACATGCTGATCCTTCAACAAAACTTGGTGCAAGCCTTCATTTCTTCATCTATGACACCATCAAGATTTCCGTTCTTCTCTGCGTCCTGATTTTCATAATTTCATACATCCAGTCCTTTTTCCCGCCTGAAAGAAGCCGTCGGATTCTCGGACGGTTTACAGGAATATGGGGCAGGGTGATTGCGGCACTTCTTGGGACTGTAACTCCATTCTGTTCATGCTCTTCAATTCCACTTTTCATGGGATTCACTGCGGCAGGACTACCTCTTGGAGTGACTTTCAGTTTCCTTATTTCTTCACCGATGGTAGACCTGGGAAGCCTTGTTCTCCTTATGAGCATATTCGGATGGAAGATTGCAGTTATATATGTAATCCTTGGACTTGTAATCGCAGTTGCAGGGGGAACCATCATAGAAAAACTCCACATGGATGATCAGGTTGCAGACTTCATCCGTAATGCAAAGGCAATTGAACTTCCTCAGGAAGAGTTGACAGTTAAGGACAGACTTAAATATTCATGGGAACAGGTTGCACAAACTTTCAAAAAGGTAATTCTTTATATACTGATTGGAGTTGGAATCGGAGCAGTGATTCATAACTGGATTCCTGAAGACATCATCATAAAATTCCTTGGAACAGGAAATCCTTTTGGCGTAATCATAGCAACAATTGCAGGAGTTCCAATGTATGCCGATATTTTCGGATGCATTCCTATAGCAGAGGCTTTGCTTGCGAAAGGAGCAAAACTTGGAGTCGTGCTGTCATTTATGATGGGTGTAACAACACTGAGCCTGCCGTCAATGATTATGCTTAAGAAAGCAATAAAGAATAAACTGCTTGGTGTGTTCATCACAATCTGTGTCATTGGAATTATCGTTGTTGGATATTTCTTCAATGCAATTCAGTTTCTGCTTGTGTAATCTGGAAAGATATCCTGGGGAAAATTTAAAATAGTCACCCTGTGAAGTTGTCCTAATTACGTGCGAAGCACGGGAGAAACTGAAAAATCTGCTTTACTGGAATAAATTGAAAAAATGGAACATGCAGGGGCAAGGGACGCAGCCCCCCGGGTCCGGGAGAATCCCGGCCGTGCTGGGGAAGAGTAAGGGATTCCTCGATCCCCTTATCTTCCGAAGCGTACATCCATTACGGTGATGTCATCCGGGAGCATGGCGTTCTGGATCCAGTTGTCGACGACATGGGTGATACGGCCCTGAACGTCTGCCGTTGCAGTCGTATACAAATCGACAAAGAAGCGCTTGCAACGTTCTTCATCATAGCGGATGCCATCGTCAGACTGCATGTCGGTGAAGCCATCGGAGTACATCTCCAGGTGCATGTTTGTCTTGATAGGAATTGCGTTGAACGGTTTCTGGTCAGAAGTTTCTGCTGCCTCAAGTGCTTCTTTTACCGCACCCATGCCAAGTGGCGGCAACTGCGGATTTACCGATGCAAGACGTGTCTTTGGACCGTCTTCAAACAGCAGATAGATTGTCGTGTGGCCCATATTGAACAGGTAGAGCTGCTTGCGTTCATAATCTACGTAGCAGATTGCTGCCGTGATGAAACTGCCGACCGGAACAGTATCCTTCAGGTAAGCATCAAGCTTGGCGATAAGTTTCACCGGGTTTTTCTGCAGGCCTTCCATGTGTTTCATGGCACTGAAGAATGAACCGACGGCAATTGTCAGAAGTGAAGCCGCAACGTTCTTTCCTGAAACGTCGAAGCAGCACAGAAGATATTTATCCTTGTCGAGCTCGAATGTCTTGAAGTAATCACCACCGAGTGCATTTGCCATGCGGTTCCAGCAGGTGACTTTGAAAGGCAGAGGGGCAAGTTCTTCTTCTTTCGGCAAAAGTCCCTGCTGGATGACTGCTGCCTTCTGCAGGTCCTGTTCGCGGATTTCAGCAATGCGTGAAAGGAAATCGTCAAGTGATACAATTCCGTAGAAACTGCGGTTGTTGAAAACAGGGAAAAAGATGACACCGTCTTCACGGTTGATTTCAGAAACCCTGGCAAGTGTCTTTTCAATAAAGTCACGTGCATAAAGGACTGCGGAACTGCGCTGTACATAGTCACTGACATTTTTTGCGGTGAAACGTTTCCATGCTGTGCTGGTCTGTGACAGTACCGTCTTCCTGTCGATTACGCCGATAACGCGGTCATACTCTTCAACAGGAACTGCCATAAGGTTTTCCTGCTGCTGGAACATTTCAACAAGTTCATCAAGAGTTGTGTTTCCGCTGATAGGCTCAATATATTTTGCCATGGAGCCAATCTGCTTGAAAGAAAACTGATCGGCAAGACCGGCTGCCTGTTCACTGCTGCCCTCCGGCCTGTCTGATAAAAGACTCTCATCATCAAGAAAGCTGCTGCTGTCAATTTCTTCCATTTCCATAGGACGTTTCTCCTTTGTTTTTAAAATTTTCCTCTTTCTATAGTATCGGCATAATCTTGAGTTTGCAAAGAAATTTCTATACGCGTCTGTAAAAAACGGATATAATGTTTTCAATCGTGAAGACTGTTAGGAAAAATCCGTTCATAATTGCTATTGCGGTAATCTGCTCGGTGGTTTTACTTGTCATTTTCATTTTTTCTCTTGCTCAGGTTGTGACTATTTCAGATACACTTACTGTTTCATCTCCAGAATGTGCCTATCATATTGCTTTGTATCTGCCGGACGTAAAGCAGACTCTTTTTGCAGATATTCTGAAAGGCGCTCAGCAGTTCTGCAACGAAAACAACATTGCGCTTTCAGTACATACCGCGAGCGAGACTGATGATACGCTCTTCGCAGCCCCCTATATCGGTGCGGATGGCATTGTCATCTACTCTGCATCCGAAGCCCGGGAAACGGCTGAAATCATCGATACCATCCTCTCCCGTCAGATTCCGCTTGTCCTTATAGGACATGGCATCCCGACAAACAATCCGTACTGCTCAATCGGCGTCAACAACTTTGAGCTTGGCCGCAGTATCGCCGAGTATGCCACCACACTCGAGCAGTCCCTCAGACCCGCTATTGTGTACTCAGAAAAGTCACCGGGAATGTATCTTGAGCGTGAGCTTCTTGAAATGGGCTTCAATTCAGGTGCGGACATCTATCTTGACCAGCCGGTCATTACTGAGCGTACGTCATTGAACAGTCTTGATGCCGAAGAGTCTGTCCTGCGCCTTCTGGAAGACCATCCGGACATCAACATGATTTTCTTTACCAATAGCGATGATACTCTTTCAGCCGCAAAGATGATGGTAGACTTCAATATGGTCGGCCGCATCCACACCATCGGCTTTTCTGGAAGTGCGGAAATATCGGAATATCTTGAAAAAGGCATTCTTGACGCTGTTGTCGTCGTAGACGGATACACACAGGGCTATCGTGCGATGGAGTCTGTCTACGACATCTGCCGTTATGGCAATACGACTTCATTTGTCAACACTGGTTTCGATTTTGTAACGGATGCGGAAGGAATCAAAATGAGGGGATTCGGTAACTGATGAAAATGAAGCAGCGGTCAGTCAAATTCATGGTCATCCTCTTTGCTGTCATAGTTTTTGCGGTCGTCATCCTGTCGAATATTTACATCCTGCTTGTTACATCCCGCATTCAGGATATTTCAAACCAGCGCTTCAGCCATGAGCGGGAACTCAAGTCCCTGCAGGATGAGTTGACTGGCATTCAGGAGAATATGCTTGAGTTCCTTTCGAGCAAGTCGAGCAAGGCGCTTTCTTTGTATCTGGCCGATTCACAGGCACTCAGATTGAAAATGCTCAGTATACCTGAAAAGACGCAAGATCAATATGATTTGCATGAACGTGAATTATTTTCTCTGATAACCTGGTATCTCGCTATTGCTGATAATGCTGTTCAGGGAAAGCGTGCACGCAATGTTGCGCTTTATACGGCAGAATATGAGCGCATGACCCGCCTCATGGATTACATCAATACTGAAATAGACAATATCTGTCTTAACCGCTTCAGAAATCAGCTTGTTGATTACGAAGCCTTCATCGATGAGTCAAAGCGCCTGCATATGTGGACGCTTGTCCTGCTGCTCGACAGTGCCATCCTTGCGCTGTTCAGTATTGTCGCCATCGTCAACCAGATTGTATCTCCGCTCAATAAGCTGGTTGAGACATCAAAGCGCATTTCTGACGGAGAATTCGACGCGCCTGACATTCAGATGGGGCAGTGGCGTGAAATAAACGGTCTGATTACTGCGTTCAACCGCATGAAAAACGATATTTCCATCTATATTAAGGAAGTTGAGTGGAAGAAGAATGTTGAGCAGGACTTCCTTCGCGAGCGTCTGAACAACATGAAGATGCAGCAGCTCATCAAGAGGATGGAATTGTATACGATGCAGGCGCAGATGAATCCGCACTTTCTGTTCAATACGCTCAACACGGGCGTTCAGCTCGCCATCGTAGAAAATGCGGACCGCACAAGTGAGTACATGGGGTTGCTTGCACGGCTGTTCCGCCACAATCTGAGCGTAAAGGAAGTCATCGTCCCCCTGCGCCATGAAATGGAAGGCCTTGAGGCATATTTCGGTATTCTGCAGATCCGCTTCCCGAAAACACTTGAAATACATGTTGATGTACCGGAAGAACTGCTTGACTGTCAGGTACCAGTCTCAATCCTGCAGCCAATGGCAGAAAACTCAATCGTTCACGGATTCAAGAACAAGAAGGATGTAGGTGAAATCCGCGTAACAGCACGTAAGGACAACCAGATTCTTACCATTGAAGTTGCTGATAACGGCTGCGGTATGGAACAGGGAATGGTAGACCGGCTGCTTGAAAAGGTCCCCGCCGATTCTGCCACTTCAAAGGTCATGGGTCTTGAGAATGTCATTCAGCGCCTGTACTTCTTCTATCCGGATAACCTTGATGTCATAAAGATAGATTCTGCTCCCGGAAAGGGAACAAAGATTGATATAGCGATCAACCTGGAGGATAAACCGTGTATACAGTTCTGATAGCAGATGATGAAGAGCCTGTTCTTGACAGCTATCAGTTCATGCTCGAACAGATGCCCGATTTCAAGCTGGTGGGAAAAGCCCGGTCCGGCGATGAAGCATTCTCCCTCATGTACAGTCTTAAACCGGATATTGCCATTTTTGATATTTCCATGCCGGGTCTTGATGGTATTGAAGTTATTGAAAAGACGCATGATGCGTTCAAGAATACTGTTTTCATTCTTTCAACTGCATATGAGCGTTTCGATCTCGCACGGCGTGCAATTCCGCTCGGCGTCTTTGCCTATATCCTGAAACCGGTCACGAAAAAAGTGTTCATGCAGACATTGCTCAACGCCCAGGAAAGCATTGAGAAGCGTGAAATAACACCGGAAAAACGGCAGGAAAAGAAGAACGATTTCCTGCAGAAAACTGTCTGGCAGCAGATGACGCCACAGAAGGCAGATGAGTTCCGCAGTCTGTTCGGATTCGACTCCCAGCGGTTCTGCATTGCACTTGCCAATATTCCGCAGTCCTTCCGCCCGGAGTATATCAAACGGCTTTCTTACAGGCACCGTTTTGCCTATGCGCCCTACATGTCATATCTTGAACTTCTGTTCTGCCTTGATTCAGACGACGTGTCAGCAATTACCCGTGACCTGGAAGACTATGCAGAGCAGCTTCTGCCTGCAGGTGAGCCGTTCGCCACTGTGTGCGGTTCTGCCGTGACCGTGGACCACCTGAGTGAATCTGCAACAGAAGCACTTGCTGACATTACAAAACCGCAGGAAGGCGATGTACTCATCCTGCAGAAAAATGCCGCTGAAATACGTAACTCATTCAGGAACGGTACTGACGCGGGAACTTTGAAGCAGCAGGTGGTGAAACTCTGGAAGCAGTGCCTTTCTGCAGAAGGATTTGAGAATGCCAGGTGCCGCATGGCAGGCCTTTTTGCCATCCTTGTGGATGATGTTTCAGGGGGCTGGTCCAACAGGGCAGGGGAGCCTGTTCCGGTAGATGTTGCTTCGGGACTCGGTGTCCTTAAGACAGCCGATCAGTTCCTTGTATGGAGTGCCTCTGCCATAGACACACTCTGCAATCTCGCGGTCACTGACGCGGGAAAGAATATCCCGCAGCAACTTGAGAAAGCACTCAGTTACATTCAGGAAAATTTTGCAGAGCCGATACGCCTCAGTTCAGTT
>JAZUFS010000431.1:0-4714 GCA_045640805.1 Treponemataceae bacterium | reverse complement strand
TTGCAGGTTGCATCAGGGTTACGGAGCTCGAAGCGGCGCATATTCGGCGTCTTTGCATAAGCCGGAATGCGGATGACAGCTGAGCGGTTTGATGTAGCATATCCGACTGTTACCGGAGCCTCAAAGCCTGGAACAAGGCGCTTGAAGCTGTTTGTGCTTGGGTTGGTGATTGCGCACAGGGATGCAATGTGCTTCAGGATACCGCCGATGAACCAGTGTGCTTCCTGGCTCAGGTGTGAGTAGCCGTTGTCATCGCTGAACACAGGCTGTCCGTCTTTCAGAAGCAGCATGTGTACGTGCATGCCGCTGCCGGCTTCGCCATACACAGGCTTTGGCATGAAAGTAGCTGTCTTGCCGTATTTTGCGGCAACGTTTCTGATGATGTACTTAATCATCATGGTGCCGTCTGCCATCTTTGACATCTGGCCGAGCTTAGGCTCAATTTCGAACTGGCCTGCAGCTCCTACTTCAGGATGGTGATATTTTACAGGAATGCCGGCCTTCTCAATTTCCATGCACATCTCGCTTCTCATCTCAAAGCTTGTATCGAGCGGCTTTGCAATGTGGTAAGCCTTCTGTGACGGAATGACGTTTCCAAGACCTTCGTTGTCTGAGTTCCATGCTGCCTGGTCTGAATCAATGTCAAAGCTGATTCTCTTGTGTGAAACTTCCCAGCCTACCTCGTCGAACAGGTAGAACTCGAACTCAGGCAGAATCATCATTGTGTCTGCAATGCCAGTGTCCTTCATGTATTTCTCAGCTGCAAGGACGATGTTGCGCGGGTACTGTGCGAGCGGGCGGTTGTTCGGGTAATCAATGATCATTGCGTTACCGGTCATTGAAAGGGTAGGAATCTCACAGAACGGATCAATCAATGCTGTATCAGGATCCGGAATGAAGACCATATCTGACTTCTCGACTACAGCATATCCGTAGTTTGAAGCGTCAAAACCGACGCCATCCTTCATGGTGTCTTCGTTGAAGTTCTGTGCTGGAATTGTTACATGGCGGAACTGTCCGTTGATGTCTACCATCTTGAAATCCACCATCTTAATGTCGTTCTCTTTAATGAGATTCATGACATCCTTAGCTGTCTTACCCATAATTTTCTCCTTAAACCCCGCGTTAGCGGCAGCGCAGGGATGCGCTTGGTTTTACTCAATTTTATGTTTTTCGGGGTGTCTTAGTCAATCAGAAGAAAGCATGTAACTGCTTGTTTCATGGGTACTTGATTCACTGCCGCCTTTTATGATATAAGGAATATGCTTTTATCCGGGACTCCGGTAAAAAGGAGGTGACACACTTTATGGCAAGAATCCTTGTTGACGATTCTGAAAACCTCGAAAAAGCCATCAAACGCTTCAAGAGAATGGTTGAAAAGGAAGGTATCATCCGCGAGTACAAGAAGCGGGAATATTTCGTAAAGCCTTCTGCAATCAATCACCAGAAGCAGACTACGCTTGAGCGCAAACTTCTTAACAAGAGAAGAAAGACAGAGAAGAAGGATTACTAATCTTTTCTGATACAGAACAGCCGGTAACTTTCCGACTGTTTTTTTGTTTACAGGGTGTTATAATAGGGGAGATATGACAATGAAACCAACTTTACTTGTACTTGCAGCAGGCATGGGCAGCCGTTATGGCGGAGTAAAACAGATAGACGCAGTAGGCCTTCACAATGAGTGCCTGCTTGATTACGCTACTTTTGATGCAATGCGTTCAGGTTTTGGAAAGGTTGTCTACATTATCCGCAAGGATATTGAGGCAGATTTCCGCGAACGTCTTTTTGACCGCGTTGCCCGCAATTTTGATGCAGAATATGTATTCCAGACTCCAACATCAATCTTTACACCTGATCAGATTTCGAAAATTCCTCCGGAACGTCAGAAGCCGTGGGGTACGCTTCATGCTGTCCTCTGTGCTGAGGATGTGCTTAAGACACCATTTGCCGTCATCAATGCCGATGACTATTACGGCCGTGATGCCATTCAGACAATAGGAAAACATCTGGCTGCACAGACGCCTGACTCAACAGATCATGCAGCTGTAGGCTATGTTCTTGAAAATACTATGAGTCCTTCAGGTTCCGTTTCTCGTGGTATCTGTACTGAAAAGAACGGGGAACTTGTTGCAATTCACGAAAATACAAAGATTTACTATGAAGATGGTAAGGTCATTTCCGAACTTGAGGATGGAAAGCACATCCTTACGGGAAAGGAATGGGTTTCAATGAACCTGTTCGGCTTTACGCTTTCTGCTTTTGATACATTCCACAAGTATTGGGATAATTTCACCGCTACGAAGATTGGCGAACTGAAGAGTGAGGCCCTTCTTCCTGAAGCAGCTTCCCAGATTTATACTGACGGAAAAGGCACTATTAAGTTCTACAACAGCCATGAAAAGTGGTTCGGCATGACCTATTCTGAAGACCGTGAAAACGTAAAGAAGGCAATCGCTGAAAAAACACAGAACGGCTACTATCCTGAAAAACTCTGGGAAAAATAAGCATGTTCAAGACATCTCCTTTTGTTTCTGAAAAAGTCTGGGGTTACGAGCGCTGGATACTCTCTACGCATGCTGCAGGTCAGAGCACTGTGCTCGAAGGCGATGACCGTTTTGCAGGCAAACAGCTTTCTGACGCTGTCGGTAGTGATTATCCGCTTCTGGCGAAGATTATTCAGGCGGATGACACTCTTTCCGTACAGGTTCATCCCGATGACGAGTATGCTCGCTGTTTTGAGTATACTTCAGGAAAAAGCGAGTGCTGGTATGTGCTTGGTGCAACATCTGATGCACGTATAGTGTGTGGATTGAACAGAAATTACACAAAAGAAGAACTGGCAGCGGCAATTAACAACAAGAAACTTGAAGACTGCCTCAGATATATCCTGGTACAGAAAGGCGATTTCGTATATATTCCGTCGGGGACTGTACATGCTGTTTGTGGTGGAGTTCGCCTTCTTGAAGTTCAGGAGCCGAGCGACATTACCTACCGTCTGTACGACTGGGGACGTCCCCGTGAGATACACGTAGAAAAGGCACTTGATGTCCTTA
Organism: Treponemataceae bacterium; assembly: GCA_045640805.1. Lineage (GTDB taxonomy): Bacteria > Spirochaetota > Spirochaetia > Treponematales > Treponemataceae > Treponema_I. Next base: position 1,661 of record JAZUFS010000431.1, on the reverse strand, counting down.
AATGTAACGCTCCGGATGTCGTGAAACAATTTGACGATGTGTTCAGCTGCGATTACTTTACGCTTGAAAAAGGCTCTGCAATCGGCTCCGTAGAAATTACGTCTGATGTCGGCTTCATGGCCTGTACGTCATCTGTGGGTGGAAAAAAGCCTGAGACTCCTGCTGTTAAGCGCGGCTGGGTAAGTCTGTTCATCCTTGAAGGAGCCGGAACTGTTACGTCGAGTGACTGTACGAGCCTTTCAGTAAAAGCAGAAGATACCATTATGTTCAGGACAGATGAGCAGCTTCTGCTTACCCCGGTTCCGGGTAAACGCATTCGTTACATGAAAATCATGTAACATCATGAATTGTGTGATATACTGACTGTAAGCAGGAGTTCCCTTATGTCAGTATATTCAAAGACAATTCACATTCTGAACCAGAAAAATGAGTCCCTTAAGAAAGAACTTGTCTCAGAAGAGACTAAAATTGGCTTTCAGTATCTTGACGATGGCGGTTGTTCTGAAGAAGAGTCTGAACAGTACGATAAACTGAAGTCAGAGTTTCAGCAGCTGATGGCGACTCTGGCTGATATAAAAAGTCTTGAGGATAAGAAAAAAGACCTGACGCAGGATATTCAGGGAGTAAAAGCAGAACTTGCAGAACTTGTAACTAAGGAAAGCGGGCTGATGCTGACTCTTGGTATCGCGCTTTATGGCCAGAGTGGGGCAGCATCCGTTCCGTCCTTCCAGAAATCATACGAAGAAGCTTCTGCTTATGCGGAGAAAATCACATCCCTTAAGACACAGTCTGAGCAGATGACGGAATCTCTTGAACTTCAGAATGTTTTCAGCCGCGTCGTTACGAAAGTCAAGATTAATTCCCTTTCAATATCAATCAATTCACAGCAGAAGAAGCTTGACGCGACCCTCATTGCGGGAGCTAAAGCTGTTGTAGAGGCACAGGATCTGGGCGAGGGTCTCAAGTGTCCGGCGTACGATACATGTATCGCCTTTAAGAACGACTGGAATAAGACGAGAATCCGGCTGGAGGCCTTGCAGGATGAACTTCAGAATGTGGAAGTGACTCTTTCTGATTACGGAAAGAAATCACTTATCCAGGAAAAAGCGGATGCGAAAAATGCTGAGATTGAGTCATTTGCCTTTCAGGCAGGACATGCCTTCGACAAGAAATATATCACGCGGGATGCAGACACGCTGGCAGATTTTCCGGAAAAGTATGCAGAAGGACTTTCTGTTGTTCTGGCACTCAGAACACGGCTTGCTTCTGTGAACCGCCGTCTTGATATCCTGCAGTATTCCGAACAGATTGATGCCGCAGATCATGCTCGGGAAGCAATGGAAAAAGAAGTTGCTTCCAATGAAGAGAAAATAAGGAAACTTCAGTCGCGGAATGTGGAATTAACCCATCGCATTGATGAGAATTCTGCTGATGCGGATAAGCTTCGTGCCCATAGGGAAGCTGTCGAAAAAGAAGAAGGCATCACTCTTGAAAAGCTGCTTGCCATGGAAGAAACTGAAGTCACAACGCCTGTTGCAAAGGTGGTCTCATCCATGAAGAAAACTGCCGGTAAGAAGACTTCTGCGAAGAAAGCGGTTGCCTCCCGTACCAACGATGACAAAGCCGTCGCTGGAAGTCGGATCGTAGCCATGTCGTTCTGT
>JAZUFS010000430.1:0-20962 GCA_045640805.1 Treponemataceae bacterium | reverse complement strand
CCGGTAAGGATGTCGATTTTGTCCATCGGCGTAACGTAATCCGTGGGAAGGTTCGCGAACAGTGATGTACATGTAAGTGCTTTTGTGTACGGGTCGATATGGTACGCGTTCTTGTTGAAGCGGTGACCGCGGGATGGATCGAACGGACCGTCGACACGGTACAGGTACAGTGCGTTTTCAGGAAGTCCTGTCAGTGCGACGTGCCACAAGTCGCCGGTCTTGTTACGGGCAGGATCGAATGTATAGGAAAAATATGGTTTCGCAGAATGTTCCTCTTCAAAGAGGTCAAGAATGACACTCGTTGCATTACGGGAAAAAACACAGAAGTTAACAGTATTGTCATGCACAGACGCGCCATATGGGAACGGTGCGCCATCAGAAACGGTGATTTTATTCATAGTAAAATGGTATCATTATTTGAGCGGATACGCAAATAAAAAAGCCGGCATATGTGCCGGCTTTTGTCAGATTACAGCGGATGCTGCAATCAGGTTAGTCTGTAGGCTTCAGTGACTTGTCGAACAGAGCCTTGATGTCATCTGATGGTTCTTTGTCGCACAGTGTTACGATAACTGCAACGATGAGAGAGCAGATGAAGCCAGGGATGATTTCGTACAGGCCTGTAGGACCTGAAAGGAATGCGTACCACAGTGCGTCTACAACGAATCCGGTTACGATACCTGCGATTGCACCTTTGTAGGTGAAGCGCTTCCAGTACAGTGACAGGATGATTGTCGGGCCGAATGCAGCACCGAACGCACCCCATGCGCACTCAACAAGTGCCATGATTTCACCGCTTGCAGGATTTGCAGCAATGAAGTATGCGATTACTGAAATAATCAGAACGACGATACGACCTGCCCAGAGCATTTCCTTGTCAGAAGCATCTTTTCTGAAAACCGGCTTGTAGACGTCAGATGCGAAAGCTGAAGCAGATGCAAGCAGCTGAGAGTCAGCAGTACTCATTGATGCAGCAAGGATTGCTGAAAGCAGGATACCGGCGAGCAGACTCGGGAAAAGCTTGCGTACCATGACGACGAAAACCATGTTCTTGTTTGATGCATCGAGTGCAGAACCAAGGAAGTTGTGACCGGAAAGAGCAACGATTGAAGCCATGAGCAGGATGAGTGCTGTCCAGCCTGAACCGATGATGCGTGACTTCTTCATTTCCTTTTCTGACTTGATTGACATGTAGCGGATAAGGATATGAGGCATACCGAAGTAGCCGAGACCCCAGCCAAGACCGGAGAGAATGTCAGCCACAGAAGCCCAGTCGAACTTTCCTGAAGAAAGGACGTTGTAGTAGTTTTCTGGAGTTACGACGGCAGCTGCTGGCGCAAAACCTGGTGTCTTCATGACGAAAGCAGCTACGATAGGAGCTGTCATGAGTGCGAGCAGCATCAGAAGGCCCTGGAAGAAGTCTGTCCAGCAGACAGCGTTGAATCCGCCGAGGAACGTGTAAACCAGGATGACGATTGTTGAACCAATCATAGCGATTGACTTATCCCATCCGAGGACTGTGTTGAACAGGTCACCGCATGCAACGATTGAAGATGCAGCGTAGACGCAGTAAGCAACGATGAAGATGATTGCACAGATAATCTGCAGTGCCTTGCTCTTTGAAAGGAAGCGGTTTGTCAGGTACTGCGGAATGGTGATTGAATCGTTTGCAGCAATTGAGAAACGGCGCAGGCGTGGTGCTACGAAAATCCATGCGCAAACTGTACCGATAAGCAGACCGACTGAAATCCAGACCTGACCCATACCAAGCAGGTAGATGGCGCCAGGCAGACCCATGAGAACCCATGCGCTCATGTCAGATGCGCCTGCAGAAAGGGCTGCGACCATACCGTTCATTGCACGGCCACCCAGGAAGTAGGATTTTTCGCCGCTTTCATCTTTGCCTTTGATGAAGAAATAGATACCGATTGCAAGGACGACAATCAGGTATACGGCAAAAGCTAAAGCTTCTAAGTTCATAATGATACCTTTCCTTTTTGAATGTTATGTATTCATTTTACATAAATACTGAAGAAATTTAAAGATACTGAAGTCAGAATTCTGTAAATTTGTTTCTATTGATAGAGAAACACTGAAATTACAGGTTTTTTGCGATTACAGAGAGAACGGCGTAAAGGTCATCATGCCGAAAATGTTTCGGTCGATGGTGAAATACTCCGTGTCGAAACGGTCTGTCATGCCAGGAAATGCCACCGAGGCAAATGACGTGAACGGAGTGCCGCGTGGGCGTGAACAGCTTCCCGGGTTCAGAATGAGCGAGCCGCCGGTTTCTTCGCGGTACGGGCGGTGTGTGTGTCCGTAGAAAATGAGGTCGGCATCATTTGTGTCGGCAATCATTGACAGTGTGTCGATACCCCAGTCGACATTATGGTGATGTCCATGAACGGCAAAAATCGTGCGGCCAGCTGCTGTGAACGAAATGCGGTCCGGGACAGAAAGCTGCTTGAGTACAGGTGGTACTGACGGGTCTTCCAGACTGGCGGCATCTTCATCTGCGTCAAAGTCTACACGGTAAAGCGGCGCATCTCCGTTGCCGCGTACAAGTGCAATGACCGGTGGAACTGCTGCGCGGAGTTTCTCATCTTTCCGTGCCTCAATCATCAGCTCAATAATGTCACATGCTCCATCGCCGCAGAAAACAAGCGCATCTGAGTCGGGGCCGAAATTTTCGACTATCTTTCTGAATACCTCATACTCCCCGTGAGAGTCAGAGACAACAAGAAGACGGGCTTTCTGGCGGTCACCGAGTGCTTCAATGGCTTCCTGAGAACCTATGAGTCCGTTTTCCTGCTGTACTAGTGTATTCATTCAGTTTTCTCCAAGCACAAAGTGGTTGAAAGCCTTTATGCCAGTTTCAGGGTCGACGTAGTGCTTGATGTTCAGATCAGGCAGATGCTCTGCAATCTCTGTCGCGAGAACTTCTGAGAAAGCAGCGGCATTTTCATGGAATCCGTTTCTGGCATCGCTCTTAATGGTGTGGATGAGCGGTATAAGGATATTGCACAGATTGCCGGTGAATCCTGCATTTTCAAGGCCTTCATCACCTTCTTCACTTGCTGAAGCTTCCCAGTCAAGCACGAGGAAAGAACCGGCTTCTGTTCCGACAACATCATCCTGCGGGAATATTGAGAAAATAGGATACGTGACTTCCTCATCCTGCAGATCGGCGAGTGAATAGTGAATCTTGTCAGGGCTGCCGACAAGAATGAGGGCCAGAAGGTCATAGCCATCAAGATAGTCAAGGATGAACGATGATGAGACTTTTTTGTTGGTGTAATACACTTCCGGGAACTCGAACGGAACAATGAGGCCCTTGTTTTCGTAAAGACCGAATTCTTCTGACAGTTCTGCAAGTATAGGAGCCTGTTCCTCTGCGGTCTGGTAGCCGTAACCGAAGAAAATTCCTATCCGTGGATATTCGCCTGGAATCCATTTAGGAAGTTCGACGATTTCTTCTTCTGCGATGGGGCTCTGCTGTTCTGGATTTATGTCTGAAATATCAGCTGCCTGCTTTTTGGAACAACCGGCAAGCACAAGAATGAACATACTTATTAAAAGAATGATTTTCTTCATAATTACACTATAGTCAATAACTGTTGATATGTCAAAAGTTGACGAAAGTGCCGCCATGGCCCGGCAGGATGAGCGTTCCTTGCGGGATGAAGTTTTCCAGGCGTGCGAGAGAATGCCGCATTTCAAGTTCATTACCACCGCGCAGGTCTGTCCGTCCGCACGTACCGTCAAAGAGAGTATCTCCCGACAGGAGGATGTGCTTTATGCCGCGGTCTTTGTCACTGTCGTCGAGCAGCGGCGCAGCGTCTTCAAGGTACAGGCAGATTGAGCCCGGCGAATGTCCCGGTGTGTGCAGTATTTTCCATTCGGGAGCAAATGACAGGGAACAGCCTTCAGACAGCAGTTCGGTTGCTTCGGGCAGAGGGTTTCCGTCGAGAACCTGCTCCACGTAGTCAGCGAGTCTGAGTGCGGTAAAATCTTCTATATGAAGAGTTGTCGCCGCGGGACCAAGATACATGGCATCCTTTTCGTGAATGGCAACCTGTGCGTCGGGATATGAGGTGCGTAGAAAGGGCAGGGCGCCGACGTGGTCGAAATGGCCGTGTGTCATGACGAAGCCTGCAACGCGTGGTGCGGTTACTGCCGTGTCATTGCTTGCGGGAGTAGCCGCCAGCCTGCCGAGAGTCTTCTGAATGTATGCTGCATCGCGTGAGTCGCCGCCCGGGTCCGTAACAAAAAACGCCCCGCCGCAAGCGTTTGCAACGGGGACGATCCATGTGTTTGTTCCCAGGTATCCGGTCTGAATACCTGTTATCTTCATCTTAGATTAAGAATGAGTTGCCTGCTTTGTCAGCGGCGGCAGTAGCAGCCTGGAAAGCAGCTGCGTCTTCTGCGCTCATCTCCTCTTCTTCAGTTGTGTCTGTGACAGAAACGTCAACGGTCTGTGCATCTGCTTCAGCAGCGGCTGCCGGTGCCGGGGAAGCGGCTGTGTTTGCAGCTGCTTCTTCATCTGTCTTCTTGCGTGAGTAGCTGACAGTCAGTTTGCGTCCGCGGTACTCAAATCCGTCGAGGGCAGAAATGACTGTCGGACAGTCGTCTGTGTACAGCTGTACGAATGAGTAATTGTCGAGAACGCGGATGTCGCCGATGCGGTCGCGCTCGATGTTTGCATTCTGTACGATAAGGCCAATCAGGTCGCGTGGGAATACCTTGCGGTTTCTTCCGATGCTGATGAAGATTGTTGTTGCAAGTGCTTCATCAATCTGAACGCGTGGAGCAGCTGGTTCGCGTGGTTCTCTTTCTGCTCTTGGCTCGCGCTGTGTGCGCTCCTGATTGCGTCCGCGTGAACGGTTGTCATCACGGCGGTTACGTCTGCCACCTTTGTCATCACCTGCTGCATTCTTTGCGAGGTAGGCAGCTACATACATGCGGAGTGCGAGAGGCACATTCTTCTTGTAGAGCTTTCTGTACTGATTAAGTTCTACTGGATCTTCTTCACTTTTGACTGCTTCAACGGCGTTGCGGAGCAGTTCTACAAACCGGTCTTCGTTCACGGCTTTCTCCTTGGTTTACAGATTTGCGATGAACCCAGTTCCAATCTGGGTAAAACCGCAGTCGCGCAAAATATGCGCTGCTGATACCGGAATTATTGCGTTAGCAACTGTCGCCCAATGAACCTGCTGGTTTTTCAGCCTGGAAAGGCATTGGGTGAGTAATTCGCGTCCGATTCCGAGCCCCCGGTATCTGGGCTGAACGAACAGCATGGTAAGCACTGCCGTATGAGGTGCATTTTCAAAAAAAGGCGCCACTGAAATGTAGCCGGCAAAGTCTCCGTCAACAGTTTCAGCAATCAGAACTTTCTCTGCTTCAGCGTCATATGCATACCGCTGATTCTGCCATAATTCACCGAGAACAATTCCCATTTCACCGGGATACTGACGCTCAATTTCCTGTAACCAGGAGTCGGCGCAGATGAAAATGTTCTCTGAATCCTGTTCAGAATCTCCATCCCTGAAAATAAAATCATCATGCACGAGATCTTCTGTTTCTTCGGGCTCTTCTTCGAGTTTTTCCAATCCCCAGGAGTCACACAGCGTATTGTACCAGTCAAGGATAAGCCGGTTCATTTCCCGTTCCTTGAATGCGTACCAGAGCCGTTCGACTTCCGGGTACTCTTTCAGAACCTTCTTGAAATTTCGGAATACGCCTTTGCCGGAAAAAAGAACTCCCCGGAGCGATTCCCGTGCCAGTGGATTCCTGAGCAGGCCGACGAAGCGTTCCATCAGTTTGAAACCGTTGATAGAACCCCATTCCGGGATTTTGTAGTAACGGTCATCTTCTTTTGTTGCGCTTGAAACGGGGATTGCCTTGAGCTCCACTGAATCAAAAACGTATGAATTTCCCTGGTCTTCCATTGAGAAAATAATCTGATTGCGAATTTCTTCGTTTAAATCAAATTTCATACATGGGGGAGTATAGCAAATTGTCAGATTATTGTCATTAGAAACTGAGTGTTTGCCGCACGCTGTATAAAAAAAAGCCGCAGACTTTATCCGCGGCTCTGCTGTATGATTACAGTTCTTTACGTGTCGTGACGATTTTGCTGACAAGACCGTACTCAAGAGCTTCTTCTGCATTGAGCCAGTAATCTCTGTCTGTATCTTCCGCAACCTGCTCAATTGTCTTGCCTGTTTCTTCAGCAATCATCTTGTTGATGCGTGCGCGGCATTTCTCAATTTCAGCAGCGTGAATCTCGATTTCAGTTGCAGTTCCCTTCATCTGGCTCAGTGGCTGATGGATGAGGTAGTGGCTGTTTGGCAGGGCAAAACGGCGTTCTTTCGGGGCTGCAAGCAGGATGAGAGCACCGGCACTTGCAACAAGACCTGTACCGATGATGGTGACAGGAGCGTTGATGAAGCGGATCATGTCGAAGATGGCATATCCTGAATCGACATCGCCGCCAGGTGAGTCAATGTAAATCTTGATCGGTTCGTCAGAATCTGCTTCCAGAAGGAGCAGCTGCTTTATGACTTTCTCTGCGAGTGCTTTTGTGACTTCACCGCTCAGAATAATCTGGCGTGTCTTAAGGAATTTGGCAGAAAGCGGGTCTGATGTGTTCTTATCGTTCTGCTTGTTTTCTTCTGTCTGATCCGGCTGATCCGGGTCGTCAAATCTGATGTGCTCGTATGCGTTCATGATGATTCCTCGCAGTTGTTTCTTTCTTTACTAATATATAGTAATCAGTGGGCTTCGTCCACTTTTCTTCACTTCTTTTCGTTTTCCTTTGCCTTATTCCAGAAACCGTCCATTTCAGAAAGGTGTTCGTCGTCCATGGGAAGTCCGGCGAGTGACATCTCTTTTTCGACAAAGCCGAAGCGGCGGCGGAATTTTGCGTTTGCGCGCGCCATTGCTATGCTCGGATCAATGCCCAGGTGACGGATGTAATTGACTGCTGCGAAAAGCAGGTCGCCTGCCTCATCTTCAATGTGGTCACGCACTTCATCAGAAATACCTTCTGCCTTTGCTGCTTTCGTCTTTGCTCCGGTAACGGCGGCTGCATCCTCAAGTTCGGCGAGTTCTTCACGTACCTTTGCGGCTGCTGGTGCATCTTCGTCCCAGTCAAAGCCTTTTTTTGCGGCTTTTTTCTGCATTTTGTAGGCCCTCATGAGCGGGGGCAGTCCTTCTGCAACTTCATCGAGCACACTCTCAACGTCGCCGCGGCCTTCAATATTGCGCTTTATTGCATCCCACTGGGTAAGCACCTGTTCAGCAGTCTTTGCGCCGCCTTCAAGTGCTTCTGATGCGCCTTCTGATTCCTTGAAAACGTGCGGGTGACGGCGGACAATCTTGTCAGACACGAGGTTCAGAACGCCTGCGAGCGTGAAATCTCCTGCCTGTTCGTACATATAGGCAATCATTGCTGCGTTAAGCATGACGTCACCGAGCTCTTCACAGACATGGGGCGCATCATGCTGGGTGATGGCATCGACTGCTTCGAATGCTTCTTCTACAAGGTCAGTTCTCATTGTGTCGGGGGTCTGAGCCCGGTCCCAGGGACATCCGTCAGGAGCACGGAGCTTTGCAATTATTTCATAAAGTCGGCCGAAAGCGGCTTCTGTTTTGTTCATTTCCATAGCGATATCTCCTATTTGGCGACCGGTGCGGCGCAGTTTTTCTTTTTCCAGGCATCAAGCTGCTTTTCTGGGCCTTTTGTCAGAATTGCCGTCATAAGCTCATCCGTCTGCGTGAACGCCTGTGAAAGGATGATGCGTTCATCAGCAGTGAAGGCAGAAAGCACGTACCCTGCAATGTCAGGATGATTCGGGCGGCCTATGCCGAAACGGAGGCGCCAGAAGTCAGCAGTGCCGAGATTTTCTTTTGTTGAACGGAGCCCGTTGTGGCCGCCAAGACCACCTGACCATTTCAGGCTGACGAAACCGGGCGCCATTTCAAGCTCATCGTGCACGACGAGAATGTTTTCGGGCTTTATTTTGTAGAACTGTGCGAGCTGGATGATGCTCTCGCCGGAAAGATTCATGAAGGTATCAGGCTTAAGGAAGTAGACGTTCTTCTTGTCACCTTCGTAAAAGGAGCCTGCCGGTTCAATGCCTGCAGCGCGTGCAATTGCGGCACGTTCTACCATGCAGTACTGGCCCTTGAACTTTGACTGCCAGCTGGCGTTCTGCAGGAAGGGGAGTGTGTCGCTGAAAAGCCATGCGGTGTTATGGCGTGTATTCTTATACTGGTCGCCGACGTTTCCGAGGAATGCGACGAGAGAAATATGCTGCATTGTGCAAAGCCTCTATATATGGATATTACTTGCGTCCGCCAAGTTCGGCTGAACGGTCTGTCGCGGCGACTGCTGCCTTGATGACTGCGTTTCTGAAGCCGCATTCTTCAAGAGCTGCGACTCCGGCAATCGTTGTGCCGTTTGGAGAACAGACGGCGTCTTTGAGCGCTGCCGGGTGGTCGCCTGTTTCAAGCACCATCGTCGCGGCGCCTTTCAGCGTCTGTGCTGCGTATGTATAGGCCTGCTTGCGTGGCATGCCGAGCTTTACGGCAGCATCTGCGAGCGCCTCAATGAACATGAAGCCGAATGCCGGGCCGCTTCCCGAAACACCGGTCACGCAGTCCATGAGCGACTCGGGAACCTGTTCCACGACACCTGCCTTTGACAGCATTTCCTTTACGTCTGCGACTTCCTTGTCCTTTACGTCGTCACCGCATGTGAGCGCAATCATTGCCTCGCCGACCGTAGCCGGCAGATTAGGCATAAGGCGGATGAAACGGGCTTCAATAAGGGCGAGTTTCTTCAGACGTGCAATATCTACACCGGCAGCAATTGACACGAAAAGAGGCAGCTCGTTTTCAGGAACGAGTGTCGTAATGTCTGAGATGACGGAACTGATTACGTTTGGCTTTACTGCAACGATAAGGTAATCTGCCGCGGCAGCAGCCTCCGTGCATTCCGCTGCGACTGTGGCACCGAGCTTTTCTGCAAGGGCGGCGGCTTTGGCGGCATCTGCGTCAAAAAGGATGATGTTCTTGCCGGGAACGACTTTTGCAACAGCCGTGATGAGGGCGCTTCCCATGACACCGCAGCCGATGATTCCAACTTTCTTTGTTTTAACTGACATAATCACATCCTCCTGGACTTTCTATATGATGAAGACACGGTTTGTGCCGCGCCGGTTACTCAGCAGTGAACAGCGTTCCTTTTCTGGTACCGTTTGCAAGTCCGATAAGCGCATCGTCATAACCGCCGTTTGCGAGAATCATCGGAATGCCGTAGCTGACTGCCTTTTCTGCAGCCTGAATCTTCGTTTCCATACCGCCGGTGCCGAAACTGTTCGTGTCACCGATCGTAATGTTCTTGCGCAGTTCTGCAATGTCCGGAACGAGCTCGATGAGCTTTGCGTCTGCAACTTTCTTCGGGTTTGCTGTATACACGCCGTCAATGTCACTGAACAGGATGAGCAGATCGGCGCTCCACAGTGTTGAAGTCAGCGCTGAAAGGTTGTCGTTATCGCCGATGCGGATTTCATCGAACGTGACAGAGTCGTTTTCATTGATAATCGGGACGACGCCTTCATCAACGAGCGTGAAAAGAGTGTTGCGCATGTTGAGCGTGCGGTGGTCATCCTCGAAATCTTCGCGCGTGAAAAGCAGCTGACCGATGTGGATGCCGTACTCGTTGAAAGCGGTGCGCCACTTGTCCATGAGCTCAACCTGACCGATAGCAGCCAGTGCCTGCCGGTAGTGGATGTCTTTGCGGCGTGACCAGCGGTCAATTGTTGAAACACCTGCGACCTGCGCACCTGACGACACGATGACAATCTGCTTGCTGGCTTTCATGAGCTCGGCACACTGCTTTGCAAAGCCTTCCATGAATTCTATGTTGATGGTGCCATCCGCTTTTGCGAGCGTGTTGGAACCTATTTTTACGACGATTTTACGTGCGTTAGAAACTGCTTCCTGAACTGTCATCGTACCTGTCCTTCGCCTTCAATTATGTATTTTATGGTTGTAAGTGCCGCAAGTCCCATAGGGCCGCGGATGTGCATCTTCTGCGTACTGATGCCGAGCTCGGCGCCGAAGCCGAACATCTCGCCGTCGGTGAAACGCGTCGACACATTCGTGTAGACACATGCTGCATCCACTTTTTTCTGGAAATAGCGTGCGTGTTCTGTATTTGTGGTGACAATGCACTCAGAATGCTTTGTGTTGTGCGCGTTGATGTGTGCGACTGCTTCCTCAACGCCGCTGACTGTCTTTATTGCAAGAATGTAGTCAAGGAATTCCGTGTCAAAGTCGTCGTCACCGGCTGCTGTAAGCTTTGTCTTATCGCCCCATGATGCACCGGCAGCTGCTTTCTGGAGTACGGCGAGTGCAGCCGGATCACAGCGGAATTCAGCGCGGCCGTTGAAGCGCTCAGCAATTGCGGGCAGCACTTTTTCCGCGATGTCCTTGTGAACGAGCATGACTTCAATGGCGTTGCATACGCCGGGCCGCTGCAGCTTTGCGTTTTCAGCAATGTCGGCGGCAGTCTTTACGTCGCCTGAATCATCCACGTACAGATGGCATATGCCGCTGCCCGTCTCAATGACAGGAACGGTAGCCTTCTCGACGACCATCTTGATGAGGCCTGCGCCGCCGCGTGGCAGTGCAACGTCAATGTATCCCTTTGCGGTGAGGATCTCATCCACTTCATCGCGGCTGCCTGAGTCGGCGAGTGCAACGGCGTCAGGAATGCCTTCACTGCAGGAAGCAAGTCCCGCCTTGATAGCCTTTACAATGGCCTTATTGCTTTCAAGCGCAGAAGAACTGCCGCGAAGCAGGATTGCGTTTCCGCTTTTGTATGCAATGGCGAATGCGTCGACAGTTACGTTCGGCCGTGATTCATAGATGATGGCCGCGACTCCGAGCGGAACGCGTACCTGCTTTATCTGCATGCCGTTCGGGGCAGACCATCCGGCGGGAACCTGGCCGACAGGATCTGTCTGCTGAATGATTGTCGTAATGCAGGAAATAATGCTGGTAAGCCGCTGTTCGTTAAGTGAGAGGCGGTCTATCAGACTTTCCTTCATACCTTTTTCACGGGCAGCAGCAACATCCTTTGCGTTTGCTTCAAGAATGGCCGGGATATTTTCAGTCAGGGATTTCTGCACGGCAAGAAGACCGGCATTTTTGGTGGCTGCATCAGCACATCCAAGTGCATCAGCACCTTTGCGAAGAGTTTCAAAAACGGGTTGTAAGCTCATATATACCGCCTTTTTAAGGGGATGAAAGCTGTTAGTAGTTGGAAAGGAAAAGCATTCCTAAAAGGAGGTAGATGCGTGCTGTTTCCAGAGCAGGAACTTCATCAGGAAGGCTTTCGACATACCACCAGAAGATTCCGAAACCCGGATCAATGCGGAATGCATACTCCATGAAGTCTTTCTGTTTTGCCTGTGAACCGAACAGCAGATAAACGGCATCGTGCAGAAGGGCAACAATTTCTTTGTACGTTGCAACGTAGTCGTTATTTTCTGAAAGTGCCTTACAGACGGCATCAAGACGGAACAGCAGCTGCTCTTTCTGGGTTTCATCATCTTTTTCTACCCATGTCTTTACGACGAGCAGGTTAAGGTTGTTATGGAAACTTGAAATGAGCTTTGCTTCAGCGTCTGTCTTTTCTTTTGCTTCAAGAACTGAAAGGAAGCCTGATGTGCCTCCAAACAAATCTGCCATTACCATTGCGGCGTCTACTGGAGCTGCAGAACCATCGCTGCTGAAAAGTCTCTCCATGGCTTCTTTAACGGGAGTCTCAACAAACTGTGAGATAATCTGGTTATCGGCTTGTAATTTCTGCATACTTATAGATAGTACTTTTCAGCGATTCGGTCAAGACTAACACCCCGCAGATCTCATGTCCGTTCCTTGACCTAAGGGCGTCTCATACTATACTCTGTAGGCATGAGAGTGTGCACTTTAGGCGAAGAAGTCTTACGCCAGAAATCACTGCCGGTAGAAGCAGTTACACCGGAAATTGAGCAGCTTGCAAATGACATGCTTGAAACCATGATTGAGGCTGATGGAGTCGGTCTTGCGGCTCCGCAGGTCGGTATTCTCCTCAGAATGTTTGTCGTCATGGCTGATGATGATGTGAAACGCGTGTTCATCAATCCGCAGATTATCGCAACCTCAGAAGAGCAGGGCGATTACGATGAGGGCTGCCTCTCAATCCCCAAAGTGTATGAAACAATCCGCCGCCCGCTCAGGGTAACGGTTCAGGCGCTCAACGAAAAGGGCAAGCCGTTCACGCTTGATGCGGATGGTCTTCTTGCCCGCGTCATCCAGCACGAATACGATCATCTTGATGGCATTCTGTACATTGACCGTGGTAACCCGGAATTCAAGGCAAAGACAGAAGCTGCCTTTGCAAAAAGGGATGCGCGCCGTCGTGAAAAAGAAGCGGCAAAAGCTGCAAAAGCGGCAAAAATCGCTGCAAAAAAGGCACGTAAAGAGGCACGCTGATGAGGATTCTGTACGCCGGAAGTCCTGATATTTCTGCACGTGTATTAACTGACATGCAGAAACTGTTTCAGGCAGATGGCAGACATGAAATTGTTGGTGTCCTCACAAATCCGCCGTCCACAAAAGGCCGTCATCACGAGCTTATTCCGACAGATACAGGCATCGCGGCAGCTGAACTCGGTCTGCCGGTACTGACTCCGGAACATCTTGACCAGGCAGTACGTGACCAGGTCGCATCTCTTAAGCCGGACATGCTTGTCTGTTTCGCATATGGCAAGATTTTCGGGCCAAAATTCCTGTCGCTCTTTTCACAGGGCGGCATAAATTACCATCCGTCGCTGCTGCCGCTTTACCGCGGATGTGCTCCGGCACAGGCAGCAATATTGAACAGGGAGAGCGTTACGGGGCTGACCGTGCAGCGTCTCGCGCTCGGAATGGATGAAGGCGATATCCTCGTGCAGGAGGAACTGCCACTGTCAGGTACTGAAACCGCAGGCAGTCTGCTTGACGACGCAGCGGCCCGCGGTGCTGAACTGCTCGTACGTGCAATTGATGCACTTGCTGCAGGTACTGCACATCCGGTTCCGCAGGATGGAAGCAAGGCTACGTACTGCACTATGCTCAAAAAAGAGGATGGCCGCATCGACTGGACTCAATCTGCTGCTGACATTGATGCGCGGATCAGAGCATACTCTCCGTGGCCGGGAGCTTTTACAAGTGCGGGTGGCGTGCAGTTGAAACTGCTTAAGGCTGCAGTTTATAATGGAAGTAATGATGGCAGCGCCGGGCCAGGAACTGTCATTGGCGTTGATAAAAAAGCCGGCATCCTTATTCAGACGGGATGTGGCGTGCTTGCTGTGACAGAGCTTCAGTGGCAGGCAAAGAAAGCCATGGATTTCAAGGCTTTCCTTAATGGAACAAAGAACTTTGAAGGTACGCGGTTCGATTCCGCTGATATACAGGACTGAAAAATGGCAAAGAAAAAGAGCAAGAAAAGCAAGACAGACTCAGAAATCGAGCTGAAAGAAAATACATCTGCGGAAGTTGCTGATCAGGCAGAATCTGCCGCTGCAGAAACTGCCGCAGAGGACGCAGCCGCCGTGGAAGAAGCTGCTGACACTGCAGAAACTCCTGCGGAAGACGCCGCCCCGGCAGAAACTGCTGACCAGGCTGATGATGCTGGAAAGACAGACGACGCAGAGCAGGCAGATACTGCCGTGGAAGAAACTGCGGACACCGTACCTGCCGCCGACGCAGACGATGCTCAGAAGGCAGCTGATTCCGGCAAGGCAGAACCTGCTGAGAAGACCGGCAGTGCTGACAAGGCACTTGCGGACACTGCACAGGAAGCTCCTGCCGTAAAGCAGAAAAAGGGTTTCGGCATTAATTACCGTGGATATATGAATTCCCTGCAGCACAATGGTTTTGCGCTGCTGTTTTCTGCAATCGGCGTGTTCGTCATTATGGCAGCCGCTTTTGTTGCAATTTTCTTCCTGGTACTCCAGAGCCCTGAACAGGTTATGGTTCCAAACGTTGTCGGTGAGCCGCTTGAAAATGCACTCCTTGCAATGCAGGTGAAGGAACTGTATCCGAAAGTACAGCTGCGTTATTCAGACAGTCCTGAGGATAAGGGTAATATTCTTGAACAGGAACCGCCAGCCGGAACAATCGTCAAGGCTGGCCGCCGCATTAATCTGACAGTCAGTCGAGGTATCGTTGTAGACCGTGTCGGCAGTTACGTCGGCCAGAAGGTAGATGACCTGCGCATTCC
This sequence comes from Treponemataceae bacterium, assembly GCA_045640805.1. Classification (GTDB taxonomy): domain Bacteria; phylum Spirochaetota; class Spirochaetia; order Treponematales; family Treponemataceae; genus Treponema_I. The sequence goes on along the minus strand of JAZUFS010000430.1, from coordinate 6,642 downwards.
ACTGCAGGCAGCATTCTCCGGAATGGCTGTCCAGCTCATCAATGTGCCTGAGACGCTCATGTACCGCACGGATGAATCTGAGCCGGGAACAATCCTCGAGCAGGATCCGCCGCCGGACACATCAATTACGACACCGGTAACGCTGTCACTCATCGTTTCAAGCGGTCCGGGAAATGAAACCGCGAAGGTGCCGTGGCTTGTGGGCATGTCACTGAACGACGCTCTCCTGCAGATGGGCCGCACGAAGATAATCTTCAACTGGACATCACGTCCGCTTGAGGAGGAGGAAGCACCGGGAACTGTTGTCTCGCAGAGGGTTCCTGGCAGTGACGGTCAGGCAGCGGCGTACTCCGTGTCAGAATGTGTGATTGCACTTCCTGAAGGTGTAGAGAATGACCTGGCATACGGTATTTTCGAGACAGAACTTGCGTCGTTCCCGTATCCGCTGAAAGTGCAGCTTGATGTCATTCCGCCAGAAGGAGACAGATACTCGCTCGTAACGTTCAAGCATCTCGGTGGCAAACTGACAATCCCATATGCAGTCCCGCAGTTCTCAGAACTGGTGCTCTCCATAGAAGACAAAGAACAGACGCGCCAGATTGTGCGTTAACACAGATTTTTTCACGCGTAAAGACAAGGCTGATGTCCCGAAATCATGTCTGGGACTATATTTTCCCATGTAGAACCGGGTGAGAGCGTGGGGGACTGCCGGACGCGGGACTCCTGCGGGGCATCGGCCCCGAGCGCACAACGTGCGCGAGTGAGATACCAAAGCGCCGCAGCCTCGCAGAAGGCACGCGGTAGGCAGGCACCCACGCTCTCACCCGTGCCTGAAATTAAAGAATATTTTCCTTGAAATAAATATCAATCGGGACATCGATCTGTGCCGGAATCTCCTGATGCAGGATGCACATCTGATACAGCTTGTAGACCGCATCAAATCCCTGATCCTCCGGCCGCTGTCCCAGAATGCAGTCAATGCTGCCATCCATAAGGCCTGCTTTGTTGCTTGGCTGAAGGTCATATCCGATGACGGTGACTTTACTCTTCAATCCATGATTTATCAGATATACGGATGCCAGGTTGACTTCTGTATGTGGAATGAAAATACCGGAAATATCCGGATTTTCGGTGAAAAGTTTTTCCATGAAGGTGTAGATGCCCTTGTTAGAGAAGTCGGAGCAGATCGTATCGATGATGCGTGATCCTGAATCGTTTGCGAAGAAATCCGTGAATCCTCTGACACGTTCGCGCAGGTTATATGCTGACTGGAACATACGGATGCAGGCAAAGGTACCGCTGCCACGCATCATTTTCATGATTCTTCCGGCGCAGTAGCCACCCCTGTACGGATTCTGTGCAATCGTCAGTATCGGCTGCGTAACACCGAGCGGGGTATCGATGAACACGTAAGGAATATCGCCAATCAGCGGAATCAGGTCTGAGAACTCCTGCGGAACAACAGGCATGGTGATGAAGGCGTCTGGTTTACGGGTAAGAAGCTCCCTTCCTTTTTTGAATGCCTCTCCGGGAATCGTTCTGTCAAAAAAGACGAAATCAAGCTTTATCCTGAAGGCCTTAAGGTCCTCTTCTGCACGTTTCAATCCCTTGTACAGTGCTGAGTAATAGCCACCACCGTGTTCGAGCGGAGGAAGAAGGACGCCGATGATGAAATCTTTATTTGTCTTAAGCTGGGTCGCAATCGGGTTTGGCTCGTAGCCGTATTCTTCTATTATTGATTCAATAAGTTTTCTGGTGCGTTCAGAGACACCTGTCCTGTGATGGATGACCCGGTCAACGGTTCCTTTTGAGACGTGAGCTTTTTCTGCAATTTCAGCAAGTGTCATGATGCTCCTCGTAGGGAAAAAACATTATTTTCGTGCTCGTGCACGTAATTACATTAACAGTCTTTTTTAAATTTGGCAAGAAAAAGTTAAAAATATTCACTAAAGAGCTCTATTTTAACAAAATTTCACCACTTTTGATAAAAAATGTTTGACATCCTGAAAGAGTGGGTGTATAAATAAGGAAAGGTTCGTGCTCGAGCACGAAAAAAATTATGGAGGAAATTATGAAAAAACTCATCCTGAGTCTTCTTGTTTTGACCCTGGTAGCTGGCCTCGTATTTGCCGGTGGATCAAAAGAAAAAGCAACAGTAGTTCTCAACAAGGACAAACCACTCGTATTCTTCAATCGTCAGCCATCTGACCCAACAACAGGTGCTATCGATATGACAGCAATGAACTTCAACGCAAGCACATACTACGTTGGATTCGATGCAGCTGGTGGTGGAGCAGTACAGGGCAAGCTCATTACAGATTATCTGCAGGCTTGCGATGCATCTATCGACCGCAATGGCGATGGTATCATCGGTTACGTTCTCTGCATTGGTGACGTTGGACACAACGACTCTAAGGCTCGTACAGAAGGTGCCCGCAAGGCTCTCGGTACATGGGCTGGTTCAACAGATCCTACTGTAAAGCAGGAAGGCTCAATCACAATCGGTGGAAAGACATACAAAGTAGTCGAGCTTGAAGGCAAGGCTATGACAGGTACAGACGGTTCAACATGGAACGCAAATGCTGCAACAGAAGCTATGGGCGGATGGGCAACAAAGTACGGCGACCAGATTGACCTGGTTGTATCAAACAACGATGGTATGGCAATGGGCTGTCTGCAGGCTTCTAACTATCCTGCTGGTGTACCTATCTTCGGTTACGATGCTAACGCAGATGCTATCGAAGCAATCGGTGCTGGAAAGCTCTCAGGAACAGTTTCACAGAACGTTGACGCACAGGCTATCGGTACTCTTCAGGTTATCCGCAACCTCCTCGACGGTCTCACAGGTGCTGATGTCTATACAAAGGGCTTCACAACTCCAGACCAGTACGGCAACAAGATTACTCCAGAAGTACAGTACAAGGCAGATCAGCGCGGTCTGTTCGCTCTGAACGCTGGTGTTAACAAGGACAACTGGACTCTCTACACAGAGGGTACACGCGATCCTGGCATCAAGCAGACAACAGCTGCAAAGAAGAAGGTTCTTCTTACAATCTACAACTCAGCTGATAACTTCCTGTCATCAAGCTACCTGCCAGCTCTCAGATACTATGCACCACTCATGGGCATTGACCTGACAGTTGTACAGGGTGACGGTCAGTCAGAAGCAAGCTGCCTCGATAAGTTCACAAACCTGAACAACTTCGATGCATACGCCATCAACATGGTTAAGACAAACTCAGCTGCTGACTACACAGACAAGCTTAAGTACTAATTTCTGTAACACGTAAAGTGTGAGAAAGGAAAAGCCTGCGAAAACGTGCAATGCTGGTTTTTGCAGGCTTTTTTGTTACGAAAGCGAGGGATTTTTATGGACGAAATAGTACTTGAAATTAAAAATCTGTCTAAATCATTTGCCAAGAACAAGGTATTGGACGGCATCAACCTGACGGTAAAGAAAGGTACGGTCATGGGCCTTATGGGTGAAAATGGCGCCGGAAAATCTACCATGATGAAATGCCTGTTCGGTATTTACGCAAAGGATGAAGGACAAATCAACCTGGCGGGAAAGCCCGTCAATTTCCAGAACCCTAAAGACGCACTTGAAAATGGTGTAGCCATGGTTCATCAGGAACTGAACCAGTGTCTGGACCGTACGGTTACGGACAACCTTTTCCTTGGAAGATATCCAAAGCGGTTCGGCGTAATTGATGAAGCACGCATGGCACGTGAGAGCACACAGCTGTTTGCTTCTCTCAACATGAACGTTAACCCGAAAGCAATCATGAGAAAGATGTCTGTTTCACAGAGACAGATGGTAGAAATTGCAAAAGCCGTTTCTTATGATGCCAAACTTATCGTTCTTGATGAGCCGACCTCGTCTCTGACAGAACGCGAAGTAAAAAAACTTTTCTCTATTGTGGATGACCTCCGCAAGAAGGGAGTTTCCTTTGTATATATCTCTCACAAGATTGATGAGATTTTTGAAATATGTGATGAAGTTGCCGTCCTTCGTGATGGAAAGATGGTCATGTCAAAGCCGGTCAAGGAAACCGGTATGGATGAACTGATTGCCTCAATGGTAGGACGTTCACTCGACAAGCGCTATCCTGACGTCGACAATACGCCGGGCGAAGACTACTTCGAAGTCCGCAACTGGACGACCAAGTATGATCCGGTTCTTGAAGACATTTCCTTTACCGTAAAGAAAGGTGAAATCTTCGGTCTGTACGGACTTGTCGGTGCCGGACGCAGTGAACTGCTTGAATCCCTGTTCGGTGTACGTACCGTTGCTTCAGGTGAAATGATCCTTGGCGGAAAGAAACTGCGCTTCAACAGCAGCAAGGAAGCCATGGAATACAACTTCGCGCTCGTTACTGAAGAGCGAAAGGTAACCGGTATGTTCGGCAAGGCTTCAATCAACTTCAATACCTGCATCACCAACCTTGATGCATACAAGTCATTCGGTATTCTTGATGACCGCAAGATGGAAGAGGCCGCAAACCGCGAAATCAAGGTCATGCATACAAAGTGCGTTTCAGCGGATGAGCTCATTACATCACTCAGTGGTGGTAACCAGCAGAAGGTAATCATCGGCAAGTGGCTTGAGCGCAGCCCTGACATCTTCCTTATGGATGAACCTACACGCGGTATTGACGTTGGTGCAAAGTACGAGATTTACCAGCTCATCATCCAGATGGCAAAAGAAGGTAAGACCGTGATCGTAGTATCAAGTGAAATGCCGGAGATTCTGGGTATTACAAACAGGATTGCAGTTATGTCGAACCATAAGCTGGCCGGCATTGTAAACACTAAAGAAACAAATCAGGAAGAGCTTCTGCGGCTTTCTGCTAAATATTTATAAGAGGTAATTATGTCTGAAAAAATGGAAGAGATAACTAAATTACAGGCTGAAGCACTGAACAAACTGCCTGAGCTGATTGCTTCCAAGGCTGTTAAGCCCCTGGATGAAGACGAAGTATTGCAGAAGTACAAGGCTGCTCTTGATGATCTTCGCAAGGACGGTGTCGACAAGGTTAATGCAATGCGTCAGAAAATTGCTGAGACCAAGAAGAACCGCATGCTTGAAAAGGACGAGATTGCAAAGATTGTTTCTGACTGCAAGGCTCAGATTGCTGGAGCAAAGAAAGTTGCAGCAGCTAATAAGGCAGAAGAAAAAGAGATTGCAAAAGCATCTGTTGTCTATGCAAACAAGATTGCTGATGCTTATGTAAAGCAGGTTGATGCTGAGCAGATTGCAAATCAGGCCCAGATTACTGAAGAATATAAGAAGAAAGTTGCAGGCATCAAGTCTGCCGCAGCTGACCGTATCGCGAAGCTTTCTTCTAAAGAGGAAATTGAGGTTGCCAAGTTCGAGCTCAAGTCAGAACTGTTTGACGCAAAGAGCAAGTTCCAGAATGAGGTTGCACACTGTAAGGATCTTCGTAACCAGGCATTTGTTGACCACGTCCAGACAAACCGCGCACTGCGCAACGGACGTTCAAATGCCATCGAAGACTTACAGCTCAACTGGAAGAACTACAAGTACCAGTTCAAGATGTCACAGTTCCTGCTTGAGAACGGACTGTACCTCGCAATCCTCGTGTTCTTCATTGTCTGTATCATTGTTGCTCCGCTTACAGGAAACGGACGGCTCTTCTCATTGCCGAACATCTTCACTATCCTTGAGCAGTCTTCAACCCGCATGTTCTACGCACTCGGTGTTGCAGGCCTGATCCTGATTGCAGGTACTGACCTTTCAATCTGCCGTATGGTTGCTCTCGGCGCTGTTACGACAGGACTTATCCTGCACCCGACAACGAACATCGTCACGTTCTTCGGTATGGATCCGTGGGATTTCACCGGACTTCCGATGGCAGGCCGTCTTGCAATGGCTCTGGGCCTTTCAATCGCCCTGTGTGTTCTGTTCAGCTGCTTCTCAGGCTTCTGGTCAGCAAAGTTCAAGATTCACCCGTTCATTTCAACGCTGTCTTCACAGCTGATTATCTACGGTCTGCTGTTCTTCGGAACATCAGGTACTCCGGTTGGTTCTATTGATGCAAACATCAAGGACCTGATTGGTGGACGCTGGATTCTGGGCGTTGCAAACGGAAACCTGATTACCTTCCCGAAACTGATTATTCCGGCAATCTTTGCAATCATTGTTGCATGGTTCATCTGGAACAAGACAATCTTCGGAAAGAACATGTACGCTGTCGGTGGAAACGCTGAAGCAGCCGCAGTCAGTGGTATCAACGTTGTCGGTGTTACGATGGGTATTTTCATCATGGCCGGTGTATTCTACGGCTGTGGCGCATTCCTTGAAGCATTCCGCGCAAATGCAAGTGCTGGTACCGGTCAGGGCTTCGAGCTCGACGCCATTGCTGCCTGCGTTGTCGGTGGTATTTCGTTCAACGGTGGTATCGGAAAGATTCGCGGTGCAGTGTTCGGTGTAATCATCTTCACCGGCCTGACCTATTGTCTGACCTTCCTTGGAATTGATACAAACCTGCAGTTCGTTTTCAAGGGATTCATCCTTATTGCAGCAGTTGCACTTGATAGCGTCAAATACCTGAAGCGCAAGTAATCCTCCCGCTGTAATTCTCACTATATTAACCAAAATAAAAGGCAAGGTCCTTGTGC
>JAZUFS010000429.1:0-7882 GCA_045640805.1 Treponemataceae bacterium | reverse complement strand
CCGCCAGAGGAACGGCTACTATTACATGGATGACAACTGGGAGTTCGCGCTTAACCAGATTTCAACGGATGAGGTGTTCTACCTTTCATCCGCGAAGACGCTGCTTTCAAGCTTTGAAGGAACGCCTATGTACAGGGAGATTGCGGACGTCATCGATTTTGTAACCGACACCCAGACAGCGGGAAAGTCAGCGCTTCTAAAACGCATCGCCATTCCGCCGACGCCGAAGGTCATCATCGACGACGACACGTGGGATGTCGTCATGAACGCGCTCAGGGGCAACTTCATCATCGAGTTTGACTACAACGGCCGCTGGAACACAGCCACCACGCATCGCCGCGTGCGCCCGTACCAGATCCTGCTTCAGGATGGAATGTACTTCCTGTTCGGCTGGGATGAAAACGCATCAAACAAAGGAAACAAAGCGGCTCCTGAGGGAGCTGAGCGCCTTTTCTGCATGAACAGGATCAAGAATCTTTCAAAAACGGGTACGACCTTCAAACTGCCTGAAAACTTCGACTTCACATCCCGCTGCTCAGGCGGCAAGTTCGGCGCCTTCATGGGATCGCACCCGGACAGGTACGTCATCGTTTTCAAGGGGCCAGGCCGCCAGTACGTGAAAGACTGCATCTGGGCCGACGATCAGGTAATCACCGACGATGATGAGGCGCGCACGACGACCATCACGTTCACATCCGCACAGTCGCAGAAAGTGCTTGAGTGGGTGCTCGCCCAGGGACGCTACGCCCGCCCAACCGCACCTGAGTGGTTCGTCGAATGCTGGCGGGATGAGGTACGCAGCATGGCTGAGGTGGCTGGCGTCGAGGAATGAAACGCACACGCGTTAATCCGCTTTTAACACGGTATGTTTTGATTTGAAATCAAGAAAATCAATTTCGAGTGAACAGAAGTACTACCTGGCGGATTTAGGCTTTTACTTTGCAGCAAATACCGACAACAGGATTAACTATGGGCCGGTACTTGAAAATATTGTGTATATATATGCCAGAGCTAAAGGCTATTCCATAAGTGTTGGCAGAATCGGAAAACTTGAATGTGATTTTATATTGAGAAGGAATTCAAATCAGTATTCTTATATTCAGGTTGCAATGACAATAACAAACAGCATTGAAACAGAAAACAGAGAATATAAACCTCTGGAGATTATCAAGGATAATTATCCAAAATACGTTATTACAAGAAATGACTTAATTCAGCAGCGAAATGACATAATCCACGCAAACATCGGGCCTTTCATGATAAATGGAACTCCATTTTAAAATGTCACCTGAAATCTCATCCAATTTTCTCTTAAAAAATTCCTGTGGATCCATAGTTGCTCCTTAATAAATATTCCTAAAGAGAAGATACAAGACACAAAAGGCCATATGATGTCCCGGAACAGAAAATCTGTCGCATCACTCCCGGTAGACGCCGAGTATCCGGATGTCATCTGCCACCTGCCTGAACTCCGCTTCGAACGCACACACTGCCTGTTCCGTATCCGCGTCAGCATCGGCCGGCAGTGCAGCATCCGCGAAGAAGCGGTAACTCCACGGGCAGCGCACAATCGGGCGCGACTCAAGCTTCGTCAGGTTCAGCCCCGCATCCTTACAGACGCCAAGACATGCATGCAGCGCGCCGACCTCATTCCTCGTCGTGAAGGTAAATGACATCCTGTTGGGCGTCCCCTTCTCCGCTATTTCCGCACACCGCTCATATCCCCTGTCACGGCCTGCAATGACGACAAACCGCGTGTAATTCTCAGGATTATCCTCAATCGAATCCTTAAGGACTGCAAGATCATACAAGTCCGCATTACATCTGTCCGCAATTGCCGCGCAGGTCCGGTCATTCATCCGGCTCACCATTCGGGCACCGGTCGCCGTTGAAACGGATTCCACCAGATTCCAGTCATGCAGTTTCAGGAAATCCGCGCACTGATAAAATCCCTGGGGATGGGAATAGACCGCCCGGATATCCTCTAGGCGAGCTCCCCTGGGTGCCAGAAGCGAATGACAGATCCGGATGGCGATGGCCCCAACGACAGAGACATCCTCGTACCGCGTGAAATTGTCGTAATTCTGATAGATTGATCCCGTCGTACTGTTCTCAATGGGAACCATGCCGAACGCAACATCACTGTCAGAAACCCGGGCGAAAACCTCATCAAAACTCCGTACGGGCACAGATTCCGCACATCCCTTGAAATACGAACGCACCGCCACATCCGCGAAAGCGCCCTTCTCACCATTGAACGCACATTGAATGATACTCATATCCTAAAGATACAAAAAACAGGGCCGGATGTGCAAAGAACCATTCGTCAGTACGCCACCACCACAAGTGCGTTGAACTGTGCGAAGTCGCTTCCGTTTGCCGTGATGATGCGCGATGCCCCGTTCTGGATGTAGCACGCCGCCATGGCAGTGTCGTTCAGACGGTTCCGTCCAAGGCCATACTGAGAAAGCCAGAGCGTCTCGCGACCGAAACTCATGTCATCAGCATAGACGACCGTCACGCGCTCCAGGTGGCTCCAGCTATCGGTAATGTCGAGCGCCTCACGCATGGTAAGCGGTGAATTGAAACGACGGGGGTCCGTTATGACGTGGATGAACTCATTGAAAACGTTGTGGTATATCAGAATCTGCTCATCACCGGATGCCAGCGATTCGTACAGAGCAAGCGCTCCCGCATGACGCGGTGAATCCTTCCAGTACAGGTCAATCAGAAAACACGAATCAATGCCGGTCATCACTGAATCCTGTGCGCAAGCTGGTCATCCATGAAGTCAGAACGCCAGCCATCCTCAAGAAAATCGTGCGCACCTTCCCTCTGCGACACAAGATGGTCAAACGAAAGCGAAGACCAGGGCCGCCTGTCAGAAAAATGAGACGCCTCATACTCATCCATCGCCTCACGGATAAGCTCAGCCGCCTTCCGCCCCTGCTTTTCCGCCTGCATCTGATAGCGCTGATACTGCCTGTCGCTCAGATACAGCGTCACCATCTTCATCGCCTGTTTCCCCGCGCCCTTCCGCGCCGCATTCTCCACTGCACTCATATACATAGTGTATGTATGTTTTGTATGTATGTCAATGAAACAAGAATAAGATTTCTCCATCACAAGAAAAACAATCTGTTACCAAACTGACCTTCAGGAACGTAATCGATATTCTTGCAGATTCTATCAGCGTAATATGTCGTAACCGGCAGACGCGATTTCTTTGTCGCACCAAAATGCATGCAACTTAAAGCAAGCACCTGTCTGACGACAGTTTCCATTGGTATATCACCCACCTGTCTTTTTATATGAAGCGGTCTTGGAGACGCCCTTCCATCCTTAATATCTGTCGTAACAATATAAGCTTCATCGTCGTTGATAATTGTATCTCCACATACCGGATTTACAACCTTTCCGTCCACATCACGGAGCATTTTTGATGATACGAACTTTTTTACTTCAATGACCGAATAATCAATTCCTTTTCTGCCAAAATAGTTTGCATACCATTCAGCATCCTCATTGCTGAAGCCGTCACGATGAATGACGATATTTTTCAAGGTTGTACCGGTTGCTTCCTCATACCCCAGAAGGACTTCGTCGTAAATCTCCTGCAGAATTTCCACATTTATTTTTTCCCCTTTCTGCGCTTTTTTAGGCTTGTAGAAACTTACAGGTCTGCCGTTTTTATCGAACACAGTCGCACAGGTCGGATAGTGTATTCCCTTCTCAAGCGTTGCGACATCAATACCTACAAAACAGTCAATGTCACCAGGAACATCATCCACAATCCAGGGGATGCCGCCAGACTTTGCAAAAATACCGAGCGCAATGTTCTGCATAAACCAGACAGCGTTTGAATCCTTTCGCTCAAACATTTCCGCAGTCTTAATGCTTATCATCTGTGAAGGAATGTTCTTCTCAGCCCACGCTGTCTTGAACGTGCTGTAGGGATTTGTCTCATCCTCCTCTGTCGGAACCAGAACTATGGCAATATCGCATTTTTCATCCTCGGGCAGCGAACGTACCATCTTCTTATAATTCAACGGATCACCAAGTTCATATTCTTTTGCGCATGTTGCTTTTAGCTCTGATTCCATAAGTCCCGATCTTAAAAACCTGGAATCGCCAAACAGCTTTCCTTTCTGAAGGAAATCAGTCATTGCGATGGAGAAACTGCGCATCAACTGTTCTTTTCCGGCTGGATAGAAATAAGCAAACCGAACAGGCTTATCTGGCTGCTTGTAAAAACCATTAGCAAAAACCATAGCCTGTTTGTCATAACTCAATTTTCTGCCATTACCACAGATAATCGCCGGGCAGTCTACTTTCTGTTCCCGGAAACCGATTCTTTCAGCATCAGCGTACACGGGAACAAACGAAATCCCGTTCAATGCTGACAAAGTTCCGATATCCGAAAGGAACTCTTCCGCAATTTTCTGCCGTGACTTCATATCAAGTTTGGTGAATTTCTCAAGTTTTCTTGAAAAAGCAGGATCATCATGGGCAATCCGTTCCAGAGTCACGACCGGCTTCAAAGACTGCGGATAATAGTACAGTTTCTTTTTATTATGAAGCCTGACACGAATTACAGGGCTGTCATCCGGACAATCTGCAATCTTGTCCTGATGCCTGTTTTCTATCATGTATTGGTTCAATGGCTTTAATTCAGGTAAGTTATCAACAACCGTTTCCGGACCGACAGATGTAATAACTCCATTTTCACCACCTCCCCAATTATTACTTACCTCAAGGCCTTCAACAATCTCCCCGGCTTGAAGCAAATTGTAGATTGTCTTATCCGTCTCAAATTCAGAACGTATATTCAGCCAGAGCTGAACCTTGCAGTCAGAAGCAATCTTTACAGTAAAATCAAACTTCCGTCTCAGCCTGAATTGTCTGTCATCCGAAGAAAGAACGCTCCCAAGTTCAAAAATCCACGGTGTCGTTACAGTTTTTGTGATTTTATATTTTCTGTAATTATTCGGTACTACCCGGGTACCAAGATTCTTTTTTATCAGATACTCTGCATAACTGGCATATATTTTCGGATGAGACTGAACGTCCAGCTTTTCTTCCCCCTCATAAATAAGCGAAAAAGCTTTATCAAACTCAAGATTATCAAGTTTGCCAAGAGTATAAATCTTTACATCATCTGTAAAAGTCTGTATTCCTAACTGCTTTGTGATTTTCCAGACTGCGCTCCTCATGCGCTGCTGTACAGTAGTTCCCATTTCATTGGCTTGAACGCCATACACATAAAACAGGACAGGCTCCACCGGCTTGTCAGATTCAAAAACTTCCAGCTTCAAGTTGGACATCATATCTCCTTACCCCACCACGCTCAGGGATTTTGGTTACTATTTTCAGATTATGATGTTCAAGGGGACGTATTTTGTCCCTGTAAAGAAAAAAAACTGACAAAATACCACTTTTTTTTGAAAAAAGTGCCCACCGCCTGCGAATAATACTTACAGAGACAAAATTCTGCAGGAGGCCGGCATGGCACAATCAAACAGAAACGTAAAGGATTCAGTATTCGCGGATCTTTTCAGCAACGAACATGATGGCAAAAGGAACTTCCTGAGCCTGTACAACGCACTTCACGGCACACACTTGAAGTACGAGGAAACCGTCATCGAAAACAAGACGATTCCCCAGTCAATGTATAAGACATTCCACAACGATGTAAGCATGCTCATCGACAACAAGCTGATTGTAATGATAGAGCACCAGTCCACAATAAATGAGAACATGCCGTTCAGGCTGCTTGAGTATGTGACGCGCATTTATGAAGGAATAGTGCCCTCTAGAGAACGTTATCTGAAAAAGCGTATTCAGATTCCTACACCAGAGTTCTATGTTTTCTATAACGGATTGGAAAAATACCCGGATGAAAAGGTTTTGCATTTATCTGATTCTTTCTCAATGAGGGACTACGATGATACAAGCTTTCCTCAGCTTGAATTGACCGTGCGAGTTATAAATATCGGGCCAGAGCAGACTTGGAAGTTTCAAGACGGCTGTGATATACTTAAGCAGTATTGTGACTTCATCGAGCTTGTCCGCGAATACGCCGTACCTGGTGATTCAGAGTCCTATAAGCAGGCGATAGAAGAAGCCATTAGAAAGGGGATTCTTAAGAATTACCTGATCAAGAACTCCACGGAGGTTATTAATATGTTTTTGGCAGAATACGATTATGAAACCGATGTAGCTGTTCAGCGTGAAGAAGCCCGTGAAGATAAAGCCATTGAAGCTGCCGTTGTAATGGTCAAGGAATTTAACATAACACCTGAAATTGCATCCCAAAAGATGGGTGCCCCACTCGATAAAGTCCTGGAAACGCTGGCAAGCAAATAGCGGGATTACGGTATACGCCATCAGCAGTAATACGTTTTCAAGACTTCGTCTGCTATGTCTTCAAAAGCGAGAAGATTGCATTCATGCAGTTTTTCGCAGATTGTCTTTCCCCTATTAGCACTCAGGGCATCATTAAAAAACTCGATGATTCCTTCTGCAGTATTCTGTTTGAACAATCTGTCTTTTGTGTTCTCGACACTCGCACGGGTACGGTCACTTAAACCGGGATGATTAAGTGCAGGTTCTATAACTTTTGACAAGACCATGTTAAGGATTTTCTCTTTTTCTGCAGCATGAAGATCATTCACCAGAGTATTCAAATCTTTATCAAAAAGTCTTGCGCAATCGGATATCAACGAAGTCCAATGTTCATAATCCTTAAACGAATACTTCTGAAGGCTCGGATGTGATATGTCGTTACGGATCTGACGGACATCTTTTAAAAGCTTTTTGTTTTCTTTTGAAAAGAAAGACCTTTCTTCCGGAAACAAAGCCTTTAGAGTATCCCAAATCTCTTTTTTTATTAAAATCGAAATAAGATAGTAAATATCAAGATCATACAGATTTACCTTATTCGGCTTCTTTGTTATTTCTTCAATGACATCATCAATGTATTCTTTTTTCCAGTTTGTAGAAATGACTGGAAGATGATTCTCCAGAAACTCAACTATCGGAGTTGAGAGTACGTAGAGATTTTCATATGTCTTTTGAAGTACACGGATTGTTTCCATGAGGATGGGCTCCTAGAATACCTTAAAAACTCTTAAATGATTACCTTCCAAATTATCATCACCAAAGATTTTCCCGATTTTACAATTCAGTGGTCCAGAAATCTGATTGTTAAACGTTTCTGGTTTATCAGCCATAAAATCTGCATTTAAATGAAATACACAATTCTCTGGAAGATTATAAACCCTCTCTAAATTATTTGACGGATTCGTAAAATAGCCATGCATATTTTTGTCTGTAACATAAATAAAATACTTTGAAACCTCTTTTTCTTTCTCAGAGAAAACAGCTAAACGATATATATCGTTAAAGATGGCACCTGCTTTCATTGTTTTGGGTAGATTTCTTCCAGAAGGTATTTCTCTATCATATTTAAACTCAAACAGCGCAATTTTATTATTTCCAAAATCAATATATGTATCAATTTCAGCTTTCTCGATAGCTGTGTGCGGGTATTCTAAAACAATTTGATTTGGAAGTACTAAACCATTTTGCAGAACAGAATGGAAAAAGAGATATCTGATACTATCTTCTGTTGTAATTATTCCGTTGCCAAATCTTTCTTGTAATAAAGACGAAAAAGATTTTAAGATAGCATTAAGATTGTCCATAATAGAATACTCCTTTCACAAGAAAACACATTATTTCGGTGCCTTGCTCATTTATTCAATCTGGTAAAACCATCGAATCTGCAATCTTCACAAAGAAAATATTTGCAACTTACATAATAAACTTATTGCAATTATAGGTAACTTCATTTGCTCAAATAGATGCAATAAAGAAAAGA
>JAZUFS010000428.1:0-2025 GCA_045640805.1 Treponemataceae bacterium | reverse complement strand
GGCGTCGAGCCTGCTCGCTGCGTTTATATGGTATACGACTCGGACGCTGGCGTATAAAAAAACTGCTTGCAAAAATTTTGTATTGCGTTTATGCTTAGTTGGAAGATGAAATCAATCAACTCACTGTCAGATATAAATGTTTCTCGTATTTTACGGCTCATCTGGAAGCAGAAGGGTATCAGCCGTGTTGAAATTGCAAATACCCTTGGAGTTGATAAATCTACCGTTACAAAAATCGTTGCTTCTCTTAATGATATTGGCATTATCCACGAAGTAGCACAGGGAGAGACGGGACCTCAGGGTGGCAGAAAGCCTATCTTCCTTGAGATTTCTCCGACTTTTGCATGTGTTGGCGGTATCGAGATAAACCCGGAACGCTTTGTCTGCTGTCTCCTTGATCTGCACGGTAACATCCTTTTTCAGCAACAGGAAATGATTAAACCTGAGCAATACAAGGAATTACGTGTTGAAGGCGTTTTCCAGAAAGCATATAAAATGATAGCGTACGAAGCTCTGACCATGGGTGTAACCATGATAGGTATCGGTGTCGGACTTCCTGGCCTTGTCAATTCTGACCGTGGTGCCATTGAGTGTTCTGTTCCTCTGATGATTCCGGACCACTTTGATTTCGTAAAGACAGTTTCTTCCTATACAGATATTCCGATTTCAGTTGAGAACGATGCACGCTGCTGCTGCTATGGTGAGCTTCTCGCCGCTGACGATGATTTTGCAAAGCACATGCTGTTCGTCCTTACTGAATATCGTGTGTTGAAGCCTATGGAACGTTCAAAGAAGAACCTTTCTGTAGGTATGGGCCTTGTAATCAACGGCCGTATGTATAAAGGTCCGGAGTGCTCTGCTGGTGAATTCCGTTCTCTTTTATGGGAAGAAGGAAATCAGGGTCAGTTCTTCAGCGGTGAAGACAGTCTCGCTTCAACAATGACTGACAATGACGAAATCCAGTATCTGCTTAATGAACTTGCACAGCACGTTGCATTCCTGGTTAATACGCTGAACCTTCAGGTTGTCTATCTTGGCGGTCTGGATCAGAAATATGCAAGAAAACTTGAATCACTTATAAGTGAAAGGGTTGTTTATCAGTGGCCATATGAGCCGAAGAAGGACTTTGAGGTAAGGTTCTCTTCCTTCCATAGTCTTGCTGTTGCATACGGTGCTGCTGCAATGTTCATAGAACAGCTTTTCTCACTTCCAAGTCTGTCTACTCCATCTGAAAAAGGTCCTTCAATTCTGGAGTATCTTTCTTCTGTAAAGAATCAGGGAGTTTAAAAGTCACGAATTTTGAAAAAAAAGACTTTACAGAATAAAAAAGTGATGTTATTCTTGAGTTAGTTGAAATAAATAATCAACTAACTAGCTGATGGCTTTTACCGGGTGATAGCCGGAAAAGATATAATTCTCAATAGGAGGAGAAAAATTATGAAACTTTCTAAGAAAGTAGTGCTGGTTTGCCTGTTTGCTGTATTGGCATTCTCAATGGTATTCGCCGGCGGAAAGAAAGACACAAAGGCTGCTGCTCCGGCAGCAACTGCAGCTGCTCCAGCAGCTAATGAAGTTGTAACACTTAACATCTTTGCTTATGGTGACAACTCTAACTCAGAAGGACAGACCTTCAAGAGAATCTGTGAAGAGTTCCAGGCTGAAAACCCGGATATCAAGATTCAGTACGAAATGCTCTATGATGAAGCATATCATCAGAAGGTAGTTTCACGTCTTGCTGCTAAGGATTATCCGGATATCGCTTACATGGGTGCTGACTCTCGCTGGGGTACACCATGGATTGAAGCTGGCCAGCAGGTTGATAACAGCCCATACATGCCAGCTAACATCGATCAGTCACTTATCCCTGACTTCTTCGGAACAGGTGTAAAGCCATACATCCCACTTGGTGGATCAAACTTCTGTACAGTAGTTGCAGTTAACATGAACATCCTCAACGAGATTGGTGGAAAGCTCCCAACAACATACGAAGAGTTCAAGGCTCTTGCAAAGCTCTGCAATGACAAC
>JAZUFS010000427.1:0-7155 GCA_045640805.1 Treponemataceae bacterium | reverse complement strand
GATTTTTCTCAATTCATCAAATGGGATATCAAAGCAACTACACTTATACAAGAAAAAGGGAATAAAATTTTAGAAACAAAATCAGAAAACAATGGCATTATTTGTATCTATGTAGGCGTTGCTATTGATCAGCCTTTAAGCAAAAGATTGCGAATGCATTTCAACAAAACAGAATCTTCCGCAATTCGTTCTTATGTTGCTGACTTCCTGACTCATGAAAAAAGGAGACAAATTAACGAAAACAGCAAGGATGTCAGTGACTATATAGATGAACACATGTTTGTCAGTTGGAAAAGCTACCCTATTGAAATCGAACAATTACAACTTGTGAAAACGAGTATTGCTATTTCAGAATTGTACGAAATCAACAAATACCTCCGTGTCTGTAACACCAAAGAAAACTACTGGTACACAAAGGACGAAGAACAGCATCAATCCTAAAACTGGCACTTTGCTTCAGCGCATAACCGGGTGTATACTATCTTCATATGACAGGCACTTTTTCTGCACTTGATGCAGTTCTCGCTAAAGAAATTGAAAAAGGCACGCTTGGCGGTTGCGGCATGTATATTGAGCAGCACGGCAAGTGTGTATTCAGCAAGACATACGGCTCAGACAAGAGCGATTCAATCTACAAGATTTATTCCATGACAAAGCCGGTTACGCTCGCGGCTGTCATGATATGCTACGAGCGCGGCCTTTTCACGTTGCAGGACAGGGTCGACCAGTACATCCCTGAAGTTGCCGCAACAAAAGTCTGGGAAAATGGCAAACTTGTTCTGCAGAAACGCCCGATGACGATAAAGCACCTGCTCGACATGCAGAGCGGCATCGTGTATCCGGGTGAGATGAGCTTCCCTGAAAAGGAGATGCTGCGCCTTCAGACTGAGATGCGCGCACGTGTCGCAAAAGGCGAAGTGCTTGGCAATGTCGGCATTGCGACCATCCTCTGCACTGCCCCGCTCGAATTCCAGCCGGGCGAAGGCTTCAGATACGGAGCCAGTGCTGATATTCTTGCCGCCATCGTAGAGATTGTCACCGGAGTGAAATACGGCGACTTCCTTAAAAAAGAGATTTTTGATCCGCTCGGCATGAGCGACACCGCGTTCTTTGTCCCGAAGGATAAGCTTCACCGGCTTGCAAAAATGTACCACTGGAACGAGAAGGGCATCTGTGTGGAGCCTTCAAAAGAACAGATGGAGTGGCTCGGCCTTACAGACCCGACATTGCCGCCAAACATTGAGTCAGGCGGTGGCGGCCTTTATTCCACAATAAAGGACTACGCAGCGTTCTGCCGCATGATGCTTGCTGACGGAAAAGCCCCGGACGGCACACACATCGTTGGCCGCAAGACAATAGAGCTTTTCGTGCACGGCGCCACGACGGACGCCATGCGCGCCGCCTCACCGTGGCTTTCAGAAGAGCTCGCCGGCTACAGCTACGGAAACCTGCTCCGCGTGCTTGAAAGTCCGGTAAAACAGAGAAGCAACGGCTCAGCAGGCGAATACGGCTGGGACGGTCTTACCGGTAATTATTTCATGATAGACCCTGAGGAAGACTTATTCCTCGTTTACATGCAGCAGATTGCAGAGGGAAAGGATCTGAGCCTGCGCCGCCGCTACCGTGCCGCAGTGTACGGCGCTTTGGATTAATTGGCCGAAGCCATATCCATGATGATGTCCGCGATATCCATGGGCAGTGAAAGCGGCGATGTAAACGGGTCGAGCACAAGCTTCTCAAGTTTCATTTTGCGCGCGTCCTGAATGCAGGAAATGACGCTTTTCTTCACGTACGAAAAATTCTCGCCGTAATCGTCGGGCAGCTGGGCCATATTCGTGAACATGGGGTACGCCCTGCCACCTTTGTCATCCTCAACTATATCCGGTTCAAGCGTCATCTCGTCGCCAAGTTTCCATCCCTTCTGAAACCAGAATGAGTTTACATGCCTGTCGAGCCACTTCTGGTCATCATCACTCAGCACAACATTCATCGGTACGATTATTTCGCTGTCCTTAAGAAACCAGAGCAGCTTCATCAGTTTGTCGGTGTCAGGAGCCTTGCGGTATTCATGCTTGAGCGTAAGAAGCACAATGCCATCCTTAAGAAACGACGAAACGCCCTTTTTGTCAGGAGCTTCGACGGCGTTGTCTGACATGATGAAATCTGTCCATGTATTCTCATTCCAGAGTCCCTTCTTTATCAGGATTTTCTGAATCTCACCGATAAGGCGTGCTTCGGTATCTTCGTCGACTTTTACGCCGGAGTGACCGCCATGCCAGTTGATTTCGGGAAACAGGCGCTCGAAATGAGAGGCTGAAAGCACTTTCTTCTTGCCGCAGCTGAACGCATCCCAGATGAACATATCCGCGTAGTGAACCCGCGTGCCATCGTTCCGCCAGCTGTCTTCCTCGAAACATTTGTCACGGAAGCAGCCGACCATGATGATGCCGTCAGAGTCAGTGCCCACCTGCTGCAGGATGAATGTATCCTCAGCTTCAAGAGACTGCCAGTCGTACACACTCCAGTTGAAGTTGACCGGGCGTTCTCCTTTTTTCAGGCGGGAAATCAATTCTTTGTGATCAGATGGCCGGTAGTTTCCCGTTACGGGATTCCACCGCAAAATGTAAAGACTCATTACACCTCTCACTATTAATATATACAGCGGATGAGCTTTTTTCACACTTTTTTTGCAATTTTCCGAAAATTTCGTGCACTGAATGCGTAAAAAGAAGCATGAAGATTTCATACAGAAAATCATGCACATTCATGCTCATCCTTATGATGATGGTGCTGGCCGGCTGTAAAAATGCATCGCTTACGGATACGATGTCCGTTCCCGCACTGAAGTCCCTCGCGGATAAGCTTACACTGCAAAAAGTGACATTCACGTTCGGCGACGGCGGAAAAACGCTTGTCTGGTGGACAAATGATGACACGCCAGAAATACGTGAACTTACCGCCGAAGAGGCTTCAAGTGGCGAAGTGACGCTGCAGGTGCTTAAAGGCAGTGTGACGCCGGTTCTTGTGTACAGGACAGAACTGTGCCGTGACGAAAATGCTCCCGAAACGCAGCTGCCTGTCCCCCGCCCCATTGGCTGTATCTGGCCGGTAGGTGCGGAGCTTACGGAAAGCGGCGGTTTTTCAGCGCGCATGCTCTGGCGGCTTCTCACGGAAACAGATCCCGTGTCAGGTACTCCCCGTGAAATACGCGACTACTGCGCGCATTTCAACTGGAAACGGTTTTCAGAAAAAGTAGACGAACTGGAAAATCCGTGGGAACTCGACCAGCAGAAAATACTGCTTGATATTGCAGGAGGAACTTTCACTTTAAATTCCTTGAAATAAGAAGAAAGCCGCGGTACACTGAAAGTAATGAAACATATATCACGTGCAAAAACCGGCAGCTCACTTTTCATCATTTTCTGCATCATCCTTATGACGACAGTTTTCTCTTCATGCAAAAAGGATGCTTCAGAGACTGAAGAAGCAGTTACGGAAACCCCTGTCCAGCAGGAAATCACGCACCACTGGTATAGTTTCAACCGCGACGGATTTGAGGAAATCCAGCTGCCGCGTCTTGCACAGAAACCAACGGTAAAACCGTGGACAGAGGCAGCGCGCATTTCTTCTGCGGCGGCAAATGACACTCAGGCTTTTTTCACGGCTAACAGGCGCGGCATTCTGATTGTAGACAGTAATGGCGAAGTCACGCTGAAAACAGATGCGCGCTTCTTCCCGGATGAAACAATCGGTTCGCTCTTTCTGGATGAAGGAAATCCTGTCTTTCACGTGTACAGGAATACGGTTTTCAACACTGATGCGGGGACACACGCAGTCGCCATGCCGTTCATTGCCGAGTACAATCTTACGACCGACATTTTCTACCCGGTATTGTACCGCGACGATTTCGGCATGAGCGAAACCCAGGAAGTAACTTCAATCGCAGTCCACGCGGATGAGCTGTATCTTTCAATAAAGGATTCCGGCAAAAAGACAGCTTTCGATTATTACAAGGTAACAATTCCATCAACATATACTGAAACGGCATCTGCTGCCCATGTCAGAACGATTGACGGAACACCGGTCACGCAGGATGCATTCCTTGCCGCAACTGATGCGCTCTCATTTCATGTGGCTCCGGAACGACTGAAGACACTGCTCGCGGCAATTCCGTCATCGGTCAGATACAGCATTACGTATCAGACAGTCGGCAATGAAAGCACGCCAGACACATATCTTCACGGATTTACGGCCACTTCAATTGATGAAATCATAACGGATGCATATGCCATGGCAGGCGGAAGCTGGATTATGGCATTGTTCCCGGACGGCACAGCCTACTTCCAGGGTTCACTTCCAGGCAATTTAACTGTCGCAGATGGAAAGCCTGTCTGCTTCTCAATGCCTGAACTGCCAAAAGGATTCATCTGGACGGAATTCGCCATATCCGGCAATATCCTGACAGCCGGATGGGAAGAATCTGGCATCTACAAGACTGGTGCTGCCGGCTTCATCACCGTTGATCTTTCCAAGGTACTCTATTGATGCAAACACCCGGCCGGATGATGCGGTTCCACAACAGAAAACAGTCACTCCTCATCGTGATTGCAATCCTTGTCATTTTTTGTCCTGCGAGACTTTCTGCAGTTGAGGCATTTGCGGAAGGAACAAAGCAGGCGACGCTCGAACCTGAAAAAAAAGGCTTTTATTTCACGCTCGGCCCGGTCGGCATGCTCAACACTGATACGTTGAGTGCACCGTCGCCCATCAAGTTTTCCGTTGGCTTTGGGGCAAGTATTCCCGTCAACAACTGGTTTGCAGTGGCACCCTCGCTGACTGCATTCACTACATACTATCTCTGGCGTGATGATGCAGGAGTTGCGCGCGCATATCCTGCTGAAGTTGAGAACAGGACAGGACTTGCACCATCTGCACTCATTGAACTGCCAGCCGTATTCTATGCCCGTACGGAAAAAAGTACGTTCAGTCTGGGGCTCGGCGCGACATTCTTTGCGCGGTATGCTTTCCTTGCAGACAGTGTCCCGCAGTCAGAAGCCGGCGATATTGCACGCATGAACGACTTTTTCTACAGCGGAATGCGTTTCCTGTATCCGTCTGCGTACCTCGCATATGATTTCACGACAGCAAGGGGCATGAAGGCAGGTGTCATGCTGCGTGCATGGCTGCCGCTCGACTCACTCATGAACGGACGCGGAATTGACGGCGGTATGGCAAGCGCTGCATTCAGGATCATGCTCGCACACAATTCAAAAGCGGCAGAAGAAACTGAACAGTAACATTTTAAGGAACGGGGGAGTATGAAACATGCTTGTCACCTTGAAAGAAATCTTATCTATTGCAGAAGAAAAGCAGATTGCCGTCGGTGCATTCAACGCATCGGGGCTTGAGGCGCTTGAGGCGGAACTTGCCGCCGCGGAAGCACTGAAGCTGCCTGTAATCATCCAGTTTGCACAATGCCACGAACCGTGGATTCCACTCAAAACAATTGGGCCGATTATGGTGGACCTTGCAAAGAAGGCAGCGATGCCGGTCTGCGTACACCTTGACCACGGCGAAACGCTCGAGTATCTGAAGGATGCACTTGAAATCGGGTTCACAGGCATCATGTACGACGGCTCAACACTCCCCTATGATGAAAACCTTGCGAACACAAAGAAAGCAGTAGCCATGGCAGCTGAATATGGTGCATCCGTAGAGGCAGAGCTCGGTTCAATGGGAAAGCGCGAATCAGGCACAGGCGAAGATGGTGCCGGCGCTGATGACACGACGAAAATCTATACTGACCCCGAACTTGCGGCCTCTTTCGTAAAGGAATCAGGCATTGATGCGCTCGCATGTTCTTTTGGAACGACGCACGGCATCTATCTGAAAAAGCCGCGCCTCGATTTCAATGTCGTGAAAAACGTTCGAGCAAAATGCAGAAACATCCCCGTCGTCATGCACGGCGGCTCGGGCGTCTCTGCAGAAGACTACCACAAGGCCGTTCAGGCAGGCGTGCGGAAAATCAACTACTTCACCTACATGGATAAGGCTGGCGGAACTGCGGCTGCTGAATATGTAAAGGGACTGGCAGAAGGTGCACCCGTATTCTTCTCAAGCGTTTTCATGGCAGCACGCGAGGCAATGAAAGAAAATGTCAGCGCGGCAATGAAGGTTTTCGCAAACCTCGATTAACGGGATTCTCGTGGATTTGCGAACACCCGCCCAGGCACCAGACACAGGAGTGGCAGCATGAAAATCGCAGGACTTGATATAGGAACATCCAGCTGTAAATGTACGGTATTCGACTCAGACGGCACGTATCTTGATAACGCACACAAAGCATATCCCGTAAAGCGGATGGCGACCTGTCACGAAATTGACATGAAGGATGTGCGCGATTCCGTTTTTGAAGTCATCTCTGAAATGGCGGCGAAGTACCCTGACATTGCAGGAATCGGCGTCACCACGTTCGGCGAGACGATTGTCCTGACCGATGAGGATGGAGAGCCGCTTCACGTTTCAATGCTCTACACGGATCCGCGCGGTGCCGATGAATGCAGGGAGCTCGTGGAAAAACTCGGCGAGATGCACATCACTGAGATTACCGGAACACGCCCGCACGAGATGTACGGGCTTCCAAAACTCATGTGGCTCCGCAACAACAGACCCGACGTTTTTGAACGCGCGCGTCACGTCTTCCAGCCGGAAGACTTCATCGTCTTTTCACTGTGCGGTGTCGCACAGATTGACTACTCGCTTGCAACGCGCTCCCTTGCTTTTGATGTCGACTCGCTCGACTGGAGTGATGAAATCCTCAGTGTTGCGGGCATAGACAGGACGCTGTATCCAAAGCCGGTTCCATCAGGAACACCAGCGGGAAAAGTCACCCGTAAGGTTGCAGAAAAGACCGGCCTTTCAGAAAGCTGCGTCATCGTCTCCATTTCCCAGGACCAGATTGCTGCAGCGGTCGGCGCAGGTGCATTCTCAGGCGACATCGCCGTCGACGGTTCGGGCACCGTGCAGTGCATGACGCCCATTTTTGAAAGCCGCCCTGACGTCCACACGCTTTACAAGGGCTATTTCGTCACCGTGCCGTATGTTGTACCGGGTAAGTTCGTCACCTACGCATTCCTCTACACAGGCGGGGCGCTC
>JAZUFS010000426.1:0-3618 GCA_045640805.1 Treponemataceae bacterium | reverse complement strand
ATCCGACTTCATGTCATCTATCTGTTCTGCGTATAATTCCTGGATACGGTATCTCTTTATCTCACCTTTGGCAGAAAGTTCTTCTCCCTGCTTGAAAGAATCTGGCAGAAGGCAGAATTTTGAAATCCGCTCGCAAACCTTGAAACCATTTGATGTAGAAATAAGTCTGTCTGTCTCTTCACGGATAAGCGCCGTTACAGCAGATGTTTCAAGAAGGTCTTCGTATGAGGTATAGAGTATTTCGTTTTCAGAAGCATATTCCAGGACTTCTTTCTTATCCGGAACAATGAGGACGCCCAGAGCTTTCCTGTCCTGCCCGACAACCACGGCACTTTCTACGTATTTACTTGTACATATTGCAGTTTCAATGCCTAACGGTTCAATGTTTTCGCCATCAAGCATGACAATGGTATCTTTTGCTCGGCCGGTAATCTTTATCTCGTTATCGGTGCTTATCATGCCTAAATCGCCAGTATTGAGCCATCCGTCAGGGGAAAGTACTTTTGCCGTTAATTCAGGCTGTCTGTAATAGCCTTTCATTATCTGATCGCCCTTTGCGTAAATCAGTCCAACGTGACCGGCTCCAAGAGGTTCTTCAGAAACAGGAACACCGTGTTTTTCTTTGACTATCTTTATGGTTGCAGCCGGATATACTTCACCTACTCCACCAGCACGCGGACGTTTGCAATTACGGACAGAAAGGACTGGACCGGCTTCTGTTATACCGTAGCCCTCAAGCAATTTAAATCCAATAGCTTTGTAAAAATCGTCAACATCAGGCTGCAATGCACCTCCGCCTGAAAGTGCGGCAACTATCCGGCCACCAAATTTGGCGCGTATTTTTCTGTAGACAAGCAGTTCACCTATACAGTGAGGAATAAACAGTCCGGCACAGGGAAGGAATCCCCACAGAACATCAAGGGAACGCGGATATAACGCATAATGACAGATTCTTCCCAGGAAGCGGTCTTTTGCATAGGCATACTTTATACCAATTTTCATGTAATGCCGGTACACCTTATACGTAAAACCGCCTTTCTTTTTCATGGTATGTTCTACACCATGAGCAAGCGATTCCCACAAACGTGGCACTCCTGTCATCCACTGCGGGCGGATTTTCTGAAAGTCAGGAAGAAGCACCGGCGCAATCGGCTTTGAATAGGCAATTCCACTGCCAAGCGTTACTGCCATGTAATTAAGGGTACGCTCAAAACTGTGCCATACAGGAAGCACAGAAAGCCACATTTCACCGGGCTTTGTCGTCAGGACAGTATGGACGACTTCAAGTTGTGCCATGTAATTTCGCTGTGTAAGCATGACGCCTTTTGGCGTTCCTGTAGTTCCTGAAGTGAATATTATGGTAGCCAGTTCTTCTTTCTTCAGATTCTGAATTGAAGTTATAAGACTATCACGACGTTCATTGATGAGCCCTGTACCTTTTTCAAGAAGATCGTTGAATGAATATACGTCTACGCCTTCAATGACGGGCCTTTCTTCAGGCATATCGTACATGACAACCGTTTTAAGAAGCGGTACTTCTTCCAGTTTTTCAGTGACTTTCTTGAGTTGCTTCTGATTTTCAAAGAAGACAGTCTGACATTCTGCAAAGGAAATAATGTAACGTATTTCAGGAGCCATGGAATCGCAGCCGCGTGGAACATCAGCTGCTCCCAGAGTCTGGATTGCCTGGTCAGTAATAAGCCATTCGCGTCTGTTATCTGAAATGATTGCTATTCTGTCACCATGTTTTACGCCAATTGTCTCAAGTCCGGCAGCAAATGTAAGGATTGTTTCAAAAACGTCTTTGAAAGAATAATAGATAAAATCGCCGTCTTTATTTTTTGACGCCTGAAGGGTGAGATCGGGATATTTCTGTGCCTGATGCATAAACAGAGCAGGCAGAGTGTCAGGTAATGAATGGTCGACTCTGTCTTTTGTGCGCCGCATAAAAAACCTCCCGGATTGCTCACTGTATAGTATAACACGGTTTTACGCAATCCGGGAGGCAAACTCTCTCATCCGGCTTTGTGCAGGCCGGTAGTTTACATGTCGTTTCAGGCTATTTTGTCGTACATTTCTTCAAGGATGTTCCTGTACTTCTCCTCAATCTTGAACCGTGAAATTTCCATCTTGATTGAAAGTTCTTCTCCTACCTTGAAACTTTCACTCAGAAGCCTGAAGTTGAAGATTCGTTCAAACGCACGGAAACCATTTTCAAGGCAGATTTTCTTCTTAATTTCCTTTTTGAAGAGTTTCTGAATTTCATCGTTTTCAAGTAATTCGCCGTAATTTTCATAGTGCATGTCGTTATCGCGGGCGTATTTCTCCACGGTAGCTTTATCCGGCACGATGAGGGCTACAAGACCACGTTTGTCCTGCCCCATTACGACAGATGACTCGACGAAACTACTTTCGTTGATGGCACTTTCTATAGGCGCAGGTTCGACGTTTTCACCGCCAAAAAGTACAATGGTATCTTTTGCCCTACCCGTAATACGGATTTCACCGTCGAACGTGAAAGTACCAAGATCGCCGGTATTTAGCCATCCGTCACCGTCAATTACTGCTGATGTCAGTTCCGGACGTTTGTAATATCCTTTCATGACTTGTTCGCTCCGTACAAGGATCAGTCCTTTCTGACCCGGTTTCAGTGGCTCCATGGACTTGATGACACCATGTTCTTCCTTTACCACACGAACTTCTACGGAAGGGAATATCGTACCGACACATCCCGGCCGGCTTTTATAGATATTCCTGACACTTATTACAGGTGACGTTTCTGTCATGCCATAACCTTCAAGCAGATTGATGCGGCATGCACGGTAGAAACGCTCAATATCCATCGGGAGCGAACCTCCCCCTGATATTCCCGCGGTAAAACATCCGCCGAATTTCTGGCGGAGTTTACGGAATACAAGGACATCACCGAGAGCATACAGTGGCCAGAGGAGACAGAATGGAATTACTGCCACAAGGAAATCAAGGACACGGGACCGATGTGTGAACCGGCTGACGCACCCTGTCACCATATCCTTCAACACGCTGTATCTGCGGCCTATCCGGACAAAAGTGGTAAACATGGCATAAGTCAGTCCGCCCTGTTTCTTCATGGCATGGAAAACTCCCTTGGCGACGCTTTCCCAGAGTCGTGGAACGCCGCACATGAATTTCGGGTGAATTTCTGCCATATCCTTGAGCATTATCTGACCGACAGGTTTTGAATATGCAATGCAATCCCTGAAAGTAATTACTGCATACTGAATGAACCGTTCAAAGCTGTGCCATACGGGAAGCACAGAAAGCCAGCGGTCACCTGGCTTTGCGGGAAAAATCGCCGGAATACATTCAAGTTCGGATATGATGTTACGGTGTGACAGCATTACTCCCTTTGGAACACCGGTTGTACCTGATGTATAAATGAGCGTTGCAGTTTCGTCAGGTGAGGTATTTTCCATCTCTGCTTCGATTATCGCACGCAGATGAGGATCCTCATCAAGCAGTTTTTTTCCTTCTTCCAGAAATGCCTCAAACGTATACAGTTCAATATCTGCGTGTGCTGCCTTCTCAATTGTTTCAGGTGAAACTGGAAAATCTACGTTCTTCTTCATATCAAAAATG
>JAZUFS010000425.1:0-4162 GCA_045640805.1 Treponemataceae bacterium | reverse complement strand
GTGTCAGATGTTTCGCCTGGAATCGGCTGTGCGGTCTTGAAATCATTTTCATCGTTGATATACCACTGATAGCTGAGTGTTCCGCCATCAGTAGACTCTGCATGCTGGGTAATTGTGATTGTTTCGCCAGTATGAGCGCGGAAGTAAATTACATCAGGATCTTCAAGAGCTGGTGTGTTGACCCACTTTGCCAGGTACAGCATGTCCTCAAGCTGCTGACAGCTTGTAAAGAGCATTGTGGCTGCAAGAAGCAGTACGGTCAGTACCCCCCCCATCTCCGGGATGATTTTTTTGTCATTTGTGTCCTCCGATTTTTGAAAATCATGCAGTAAGTATAACATGACTCAAACAATGTTAGAAATGAAGCGTTTTCCCTATGTTGCAAGCGGATGAGTTGTTCTGTGCGGAATGTCAGAGCGTGCGTAAAAAAAAGCCCGCAACCGGCATGCGAAGCAGTTTCGCGGAACCGGAGCGGGCATTCTGTGCAGGTCCTCTTTGCGGGAGCAAGCCTGCAGTCAGATTCGGAATGTCAGTTATCTTACGTGATTCGGGTCTTCAAACAGGACATTCACGCCTGTGTTGATGCTGTTGTTCCAGCCCTCTCCTTCAACCCAGACGCCCTGCCAGTCTCCATCACGTGCGGTATCGACTCCATCTCCGTTGATGTCACCGCCATGTGCATCATCCTGGTAAGAGGTCAGGATTGTGTCTGCCTGAAGCTGCAGATGACCACCTTCAAACACATCGAGACAGCAGTCATCAAGGAAGCGGACAACGACGTCCGAACTGATATCCAGATTGCCATATACATCAATGTCATCTGCAAGGTACGGAACTTCCTCTACAAGGAAGCTTACTGACGTTCCTGCAGGAATGTCTGAATCTTTCAGGAAAATAGCCTGATGTGCATTCTTTACGATATCCTCACCTTCGCCAAAGTGGAACACATTTGAGGTTGGCCAGGTATCCACGGCGAAGTTTGCCGGGCATGAAAGCGGCCAGTCGTTGTCATAGAAGACGGTGTCGGAAATGCTTGTACCCGTAACACCTTCTTCTTCAATGTTGATTGCGCCAACGTACGTGTCAGGCGATGCGTTGTGGCTGAATTCACAATTTTCAACGGTTGTCGCTGCACAGACATGCAATGCACCACAGTATTCTGAACCTGCATACATTATTTTGCAGAATTTAAACTCTGAGCCGTTGCTTTCTGTTGTAATGCCTTCCCACCAGCCTGCTTCCGGTTCTTGTGTTCCGTTATATACTGAGCGGCCTACTGAGTTGTCTCTTTCAGAAGTGAAGATGACGTACTTTGTAACTCCACCACCAAAATCAGCACCTGTTGCTACGATTTTGCCGCCACCACTTGTTCCAAGGAATGCGTGTTCTGCAAACTTAACGACCGTTCCCTGAGAAATTATCAGTTTTGCATTATTGGTAACATGGATATCATCTTTAATCCAGTAGGTACATTCCTCTGTCCACTGTGTAGATGTTGTAATGTTTCCATCAATAATGATGGTGTTTGTTACTTCAAGCTTGATGCTGTCTGAATGTGTTTTTGCAGTTTTGCCGTTCTTGGAGTTTGTGACTTCACACCAGTAATAGATTACAGCGTCGGTAGTTCCTGCCTTGAAGGAATATGATTTGTTTGTAGCGCCGCTAACAGCAATTGCCTTGTTGAAATCATCGGTTGTGCCAGAATACCACTGATATGAAAGTTTGCCATTATCAGAAACTGTTACGTCCTTAATTTTAAGGTTTAAATTGCTTTCGAACCGCAGTGAATATTCCTCGTTAACATCGAGTTCGACCTCGGGTGTTTCCGGATCCGGAAGTGAGCCACCGCCAGGGAGGCCGCCACCGCCAAGCATGCCCATAATATCGCCACAGCTTGTGAATAAAAGAGAGGCTGCAAGAAGCAGTGCCAGAAATTTCAGAGACTTTTTCATCAATCTATCCTCCAATGAAAAATACTACATATAGCAGTGTAACACACTGTTAATAGGAAATAAAGCGAAAACAGATTCTTCCGTGTGATTATCTGAAAGTTGAAAACAGGTACTATTTACAAAATATTGCATTATTTCAGTTTTTTTTAAGTGAACCACGTTATTTTTCTTTCATAATGTTGTTTAATAATACAAAAAAGGAGAATATCGTGAAGAAAACAAAAAGAACCCTGACCGTTCTCTGTTCTGTTTTCCTTCTTGCATCCGGTCTTTCTGCACAGACAACCCAGATTACATATGACAGTCTGCTTGCCGGTTATTACGATAACGACATGCGGATGAAGGAACTGAACATATCAGTCCAGCAGGCAGAAATCTCATATCAGAAAAACTGCATCAACAACGAAATGACGTATCAGGTTTCTACCGGTTCATTATCCCTTGAGGCGGGCAAGAATACATTTGGCATTTCGGTCAGTCCCGAAGCTTCTGTCACCATGCCGGATAAAGGCAATCTTTCGCTTAAGGCCTCTGCGCCGGTTTCGGCCAAGACAAATACAGGCACGACAACTACGTCGCTGAATAACGCCGGTGTTACCGTTTCCAAGGACCTTATCTCCACAGCGGCAGAAACTACAGCCATCAATATGGAAAAGGCACAGCGTTCATTGAATGAATCGTACCGGAAACTGTACTCCCGGCAGATAGCGCTTGAAAAGGAATTCCTTTCTGCCCTGAAGTCTCTGTTCTCAAGCAAATCTTCTGCCCTCAAGGCACAGACCACGCTTCTTGAAAAACAGGATTCAATCAACACGCTGAAGCTGCAGGGATATCTTGAAACATCCTCCAAGTACCGCTCAGCCGTCCTCGCAGAAAAATCTGCCGCGCGCAAATACGAAGAGGCAGAACGTTCCCTGAATGCCAGTCTTTCGTCCTTTGCGGAAAAGTGCGGTGTAGACGCTGCTGACATCGATCTTTCCGCGATAGTAATTCCCGATGAGGAACTCCTGTCCATCACTGACTTCGATTCATCCCTTTACTCAGAACTTGAATCCGCATTGTGGAACCAGTACATAAACAGTCGTACCCGGGCGAACAAATCTGACCTGACTCTTTCTGCCAATGGCGGTGTCAGTCTGTCAGCCTCTACTGATGATCGTGTTGACACGACAGCAAGTGTGAAAGGCGGTGTTTCTGCTACTTATAAAGAATATTCCGGGTCTGCCAACCTTAACGTACCGATTGGTGGCAATCAGCCTGTTTCACTCAGTCTGTCACTTACCTGGAAACCTTCTACGACACGTACGAAAGCACTCGACGAACAATCTGAAATCCTGACTGCACGGCAGGAAGAACTTACCATAGAGCAGGCACGTTCATCATACGAAGATACAGTCGAAAGCTATGAGACGAAGCGTGACGATCTGCTGTGGCAGCTTGAAGAAGAAATGGACGAAGTTGAAATGTATAAAGCACTCGCCGATGACATGAAAAGCTGGTATGACCAGGGTTACATAGCAGAATCTGAATATAAGAATGCTCTGACACAGTACGAAGATGCAGTTGCTGCGCTCAATACTACGAAAATAGATTTTCTTACATATAACAGGGATGTTCAGGCACTGTTCATCCGGGAGGAATAGTCAAAAATGGCACAGGAAACAAAATCATCAAAAAACAGAAAACGCGCCAGAATCAGACGCCTTATCATAACGGTCGTCATCCTGCTTATTGCAGGTGCGGCAGCTTTCTTCTACTTTAACAAGAAGAAAGCACCGGTTGTTGTTGAAGAAAAAGCATTCTATACAGTTACAAAAGAAACGTACGAGAACGTCATCGAAGTTTCGGGCAACATTTCAGCAGCCCAGAAACAGGAATTGCAGGCAGCGGGTGCCGGTACGGTCGAAGCTGTATATGTCAAGGAAGGTGATCACGTCAAGAAAGGTCAGGTAATCCTTGAGCTTGATGACACCGACCAGCGCTATAATCTTTCAAAACACGATTATGACATTACGCAGAAGAAGATAAACGGCTCCCAGCGCGAAATTGAGCTGATGATGTCACAGCGCGAAACACTCGTCAAGAAACTTAATGACAGAAAGGTAGTTGCAACGTTTGACGGTATCGTCGTAAAACTTTCAGTCGCTGTCGGAGACTATCTTCAGGCGCAGGACTCTGTCGGTACGATAATCGACCGGTCATATATGACA